>NZ_JBHFKT010000068.1:0-10706 GCF_042879335.1 Photorhabdus sp. RM96S
CTTTTTTTAAAGCAGAACGAGGCGGTATCATGACAGCGCTACCTTGCAGAGATGTACTGTGCCTACATTTTACTCAATTTTGTGGCTGTGAAAAGTTTTTAGAGGTTCCCTCTAGTAAATTGCCAGCAGAGAATCCATAGACTGGAATACTTATGTCGTCCATCCAGGTAACAAGATCATAGGCATAACTAATACTCCCACCACCAGCATGAACAAAGAACAAAGGTATATCTTTCCCACCAGTACGAATAGGAAATAAGTTAGGATATTGATTTGAATTGCAGTCAGATTGAATGGATATAGCTAGCTGGCTAATTGTTTTTTCAGTAAAAATATCACCTAATACAATTTCAGTATCTAGAGATTATCGTAATCTCGCTACCAAACTCATAGCTAGTAGTGAGTGCCCGCCTAACTCAAAGAAGTTGTCATGGCGGCCGATACGCTCCACGCCTAACAAGTCCTGCCAAATCTGTGCCAGCTGCTGCTCAAGCTTACCCTGTGGCGCTTCATACTGCCGTGTCACCACTGCATCCTGGTCCGGGGCCGGCAATGCCTGCCGGTCCAGCTTGCCATTCGGCGTCAGCGGTAACGCCTCCAGTACCACAAATGCACCGGGCAGCATATATTCGGCCAGGCTCGTGCTTAACTCAGCCCGCAGCGTTGCGGCGTCCAGCACCATTCCGGTCTGCGGCACCAGATAGGCCACCAGCCGCTTGTCACCCGGCGCGTCTTCCCGGGCGACCACCACTGCCTCCCGCACACCGTCACAGGCCGCCAGCCGGGCTTCAATCTCGCCTAACTCAATACGAAAACCGCGGATCTTGACCTGGAAGTCATTGCGCCCAAGATATTCAATATTCCCATCCGGCAACCAGCGGCCCAGATCGCCGGTCTTATAGAGCCGGGCCGCTGGTTCATCGCTAAACGGATCGGCAATAAAGCGCTCCGCCGTCAATTCCGGGCGGTTTAAATAACCACGGCCCACTTGTACACCACCAATATATAATTCGCCAGCAACACTAACAGGTGCAAGTTGACCATGGACGTCTAAAATATACATCCGAGTATTAGCAAACGGCTTACCTATTGTGACGCTACGAGCACCATCAGATAAACGGGTTGCAGTACATGACACCGTTGCTTCTGTCGGACCATAAGTGTTAATCAGATGAGTGTGTGCTGGTCGAATTTCGGCCCAGGCCTGCAATTTTTGCACCGATAATGCATCACCGGTCACATTAAGTAAGCGTACCCCGTGCAGATCGCGCAATGCTCGTGCGGGCACTTCACTCCACTGCCCGACTAATGAATGCCAGTGCGCTGCTGTTAAATGCACAACGCTCACTGTGTCATCACAGGATTCACACTGTGATGAGCTGCCAAACAAGTCACGTGCTAATACCAGACTGGCTCCCGCCAGCAGCGTTGGCAACATTTCTTCCAGTGACAAATCAAAGTTCAACGAATTCTGCTGCAATACGCTGTCTGCTGCTGTCAGTTCAAACTGGCGAATAGCATCCAAGCTGTAGTTGACCAACCCACGGTGTTCAATCATCACCCCTTTAGGCAAGCCAGTCGAACCCGAGGTGTAAATTACATACGCCAAGTGACTTGGGTTCAGCCCTAGAATCTCCGCTGAGGGATTGTGCATCGATTGTGTTGCCAACATTGACTGCACTTTCGTTTCATCCAACACCAATACCGGCACTGACAACTCCGGCAGCATCTCAAGTAAATTACTCTGCGTCACCACCACCACTGGTGCACTGTCCGCTAACATATAGCTCAAACGCTCTGGCGGGTAATTCGGATCCAGCGGTACATACGCACCACCGGCCTTCAAGATAGCCAGCAAACCCACTACCATCTCCGAACTGCGGGTTGCGCACAAAGCAACCCGGTCATCCGGGCACACCCCTAAACTGATTAAGTGATGCGCCAGCCGGTTAGCCTGGCAGTTCAGTTCGTCATAGCTCAGCTCTTCATCTCCATAACGTAGGGCTATCGCCTCCGGCGCGCGGGCAACCTGCTGTTCAAACAGCTGATGGGGTAGTCTGTCTGACGGATAAGCCACTGTCGTTGCGTTAAAGTCCGTCAGGATTTGCTCCCGCTCACTGGCCGGCAATATATCCACCTGCTGTATCAGTGTGTCAGGTGCCGAACACAAAGCCGTCACTATCCCTTTCAGCGCCGTCTCCACATAGGCCATAATCCGCTCCGGTGCCACCTCCCCACGACTTTGCACCGTCAGCTCAAACCCCTGACCTGAATCATCAATGTCCAATGACAGCGGGTAGTTGGTACGCTCTTCCCCACTAATCCAGCGTATCCCCTCCCACACGCTCTGCTGATCTGCCCCGCCTGGGCTATGCCGATAGTTCAACAGGCTATTGAACAACGGCAGTGGGGCCTGCACACCGCTGCAACGCTGAGCCAGCGAAAGCGGGGCCTGTTCATGCGTCAGCAGCTCACTTAAGTGTTGGTATGTTTCGCGCATTACTTGCCATACGCTACGCTTGCCCAACCGTACCCGTACCGGCAAAGTATTCATAAACATACCCAGCACTTGATCCGCACCCGCCACGCCTTGCGATCGTCCCAGCAACACGGTACCAAACACAACGTCATCCCGGCCACTGCACTGTGCCATGACCTGCGCCCATGCCACATGGAATAACACCGCCGCACTGACGCCTTCCCGCCGCGCGCAATCACGTACGGCTTGAGCCAACCGCGTTTCTACATAGCCGCGCGTTTCAACAACCAGAGTGCCTGTTCCTTGCACATCCAACAGCCCAAAGGGCGCGGTTGATTCGTCCACATCACCTAACTGCTGCCGGAAATACGCCTCATGTACTGTCTGCGGTACCGAACGTGCTTGTGCAATAAAATTGCGATAAGGTAAAGGATGCGGCAGATGCTCTTCTTGCTGCTGTAAGAGTGCCTGAATCTCATGGAACATTAACTCCAGCGTGAGATGGTCGCACACCAGATGGTGAGGCAGTAGCGCCAGCAGCCATTCACCGGATTGTGGGTCTTGCGCGATAGTGGCCGACATTAATGGCGCTCGGGTCGCGTCCAAGCGCATCTGCTTAGGGTCAGTGTGCTGATACAGTTGTCGTTCTGCATCTTCCCCCGCCAATAAGCTCAGTTCTTCAACCCGCAATGGCGCCTGACGCCACACCACCTGCACCGGCTCCGGTAATCCCTTCCAATGCACCGCGCTGCGCAAGATATCATGACGGTCGATTACCCGTTGCAAGGCAGCCAAAAAGCCATCCAAACGCTGTCGGCTGTCGAACGCCATTATAGTGTGCAATAAGTAAGGGTCTTCTTCCCCCCCCAATAAATAATGAAACAGGATACCTTGCTGTAGCGGGCCGAGTGGATAAATATCCTGGATATTGGCAGCGCCACCAGCAACGTCAGTTACAATGCTGTCTATCTCGGGTTGACTCAGCATAATCAGCGGCAGCATCTCCGGTGTGATAACCTGGGTATCTCCGGGGATACGATTCTCGGGAACACCCTCGCCCGCGATATTTTCCTCCTTGCTGACACGGGCAGCCATCGCCATCAGCGTTGGTTCGGCAAAAACGGTTCCCACGTCTAGGTGCAAATTCATCAGGCGTAATCGCTCGATCACACTGACGATCAACAGAGAATGCCCGCCTAACTCAAAGAAGTTGTCGTGGCGGCCGATACGCTCCACGCCTAACAAGTCCTGCCAAATCTGTGCCAGCTGCTGCTCAAGCTTACCCTGTGGCGCTTCATACTGCCGTGTCACCACCGCACTCTGGTCCGGGGCCGGCAATGCCTGCCGGTCCAGCTTGCCATTCGGTGTCAACGGTAACGCCTCCAGTACCACAAATGCACCGGGCAGCATATAGTCCGCCAGGCTTGTGCTTAACTCAGCCCGCAGCGTTGCGGCGTCCAGCCCCATTCCGGCCTGCGGCACCAGATAGGCCACCAGCCGCTTGTCACCCGGCGCGTCTTCCCGGGCGACCACCACTGCCTCCCGCACACCGTCACAGGCCGCCAGCCGGGCTTCAATCTCGCCTAACTCAATACGAAAACCGCGGATCTTGACCTGGAAGTCATTGCGCCCAAGATATTCAATATTCCCATCCGGCAACCAGCGGCCCAGATCGCCGGTCTTATAGAGCCGGGCCGCTGGTTCATCGCTAAACGGATCGGCAATAAAGCGCTCTGCCGTCAATTCCGGGCGGTTTAAATAACCACGCGCTACCCCAGCCCCACCGATATGGAGCTCACCGGCCACCCCAATTGGTACTGGCTGGTTATAGTCGTCCAGAATGTAGATTTGGGTATTGCTGATCGGTCGACCAATGGGTACCAAACTTACATATTTGTTTGGTACACACAACCAAGAGGTAACATCAATCGCGGCTTCAGTTGGACCATATAAATTATGCAGTTCGCTATGTGGGAAATAATTAAGACATTGAGTCTGCAACTTGTATGGTAACGTTTCACCACTGCATAAAATACGGCGTAATGACCGACAACGTCCTGCTGGTACCATGCTGACAAAGCTTTGCAACATAGAAGGAACAAAATGTATAGTTGTGACACCGCTGCGTTCAATTTCCTCCAGTAAGTAAAGCGGATCTTTATGCCCAGCAGGGCGAGCAATTACCAGTTGAGCGCCAGCCAGCAGAGGTAAGAAAAACTCCCAAACCGATACATCGAAACCAAATGACGTCTTTTGTAATACTACATCATCATCCCGTAGCTGGTACTCTTGGTGTGCCCAACATAAACGGTTAACCACTCCTTTATGTTCATTCATTACTCCCTTGGGATGCCCCGTCGAACCCGAGGTATAGATCACATAAGCTAGATGATTCGGTTTCAATCCTAATACTGTTGCATCAGGATTGTGCATTGACAGCTTTTGGAATACAGGTGACTCAACATCCAATGACAATACTGGTACTGATACCTTCGGTAACACACCAAGTAGCCCGCTCTGCGTCAGCACTACCTGCGGTTGACTGTCGGCCAACATATAACTCAGTCGTTCCTCTGGATAGCTCGGATCCAGTGGTACATACGCACCACCGGCCTTCAAGATAGCCAGCAGACCCACGACCATTTCCATACTGCGTTCTACGCAGATTGCTATTCTATCATCCGGGCCGACACCTAATTCTATTAAGTAGTGTGACAATTGATTGGCCCTACAGTTCAACTCGCTATAGCTCAATTCTTCATCGCCATAACGCAAGGCAATGGACTCAGGAGTTCGCTCAACTTGCTGTTCAATCAGTTGATGAATCAAACTATTTTTTTGAGGGTAAGCTTTTGCTGTGTTGTTGAAACCCAAAAGTACTTGTCGATGCTCTTGTTCACTAAGCAATACTAGGCTGGCTAGCCTCTGTTGCTCATCGTCGGCCATCTGTGCAAGTAAGGTAAATAAATGTCCCATCAATTGCGTTATAATTTCAACATCGAATTCGCTCGTACTATAGCGGAAATCACAACGAATTTGCCCGTCAACTTCCAGCACATTCACCATAAGTGGTACAGATGTATCAGCATAAGCGGGATATGGGAATGCCGATAACTCAGCGCCTCCCCAACTAATAGAGGAGCTTAGGTTTCCTTCCATCCACAAAGACAGTAGTTCGCTGCTGGCATACCTTGCCTGTTGAAAATTCATCATCGTCTGAAAAATGGGATGAATATCTGGCTGACGAGGAAATCTAATCTGTTCTAATACTTGGGAAAATGGATACTTCTGATTTTCAACACCTTGACGGATAAGATATTGTGATCTACGAATATGCTCGCTTACTGTAATATCATCACCCACATGACAACGCAATGCCACTGGATTGATAAATTCACCCACTAATCTGCCCCAACGCGCGCGTCCACGCCCTGGCATAATGGTACCAACAATAATGTCATCTAACCCAGTGTAACGATGTAGCAATATTTGGTATGCCGCCAAAAAAATAGCAAACAAGCTACCACCATAATGTGATGCTACCACTTGCAACTTAGACACCAGCTCAAGCGGCAGCATCTTTATCAGTGTTTGTCTTTCTGGGATTTTGGTGTTGCTGCATTTATTTGGCCATTGCAACACAGGTAGCTCTCCACTTAACGCTTGTTGCCAAAAATGACCTTGTGCAACAGCTCCAGAACTTTGCAGCCACTGTTTCTGCCAAGCAACATAGTCTTGAAAGCTGTTGGTTGGCACAGGCTCTAGCTCCTGTAATGACAGCAATGACCCCAGCTCTTCTAGTAACATCCAATAGGACCAACCATCAACCGCAATATGGTCAAACACTAGCACCATAACCGACTCTTGCTCGTTGCATTGATACCAGCAGGCATGAATCCGTAACGGTTTATCTAGGTCAAAAATATGCCAGCATTCCTTTGCCACTTGCTGTTGAAGAACTTCAGTGTTGATCTGTTGAGCATCATGCTGGTGAACATTAATGCTAATATTATCACTGATACGATAGCCCAACTCTCCATCATCTAGACTAAAACTAGCACGTAACATAGGGTGGCGCATCAGCAGTTGGTTTAATGCAATTGTCAAACGTTCAGGAGTTAAACCTTTAACTCGTGCGCAAAAAGCACTATTGTGTTTCCCTTTCCCGACAGGGTCTAACTGATACTGAAGCCAACGGCTGCTTTGTGCTGTGGATAGGGGATGGTTCGGAGAGAAAATATCTAAACGACTCATTTTTCGATACCTTTTTATAAAGCCAGAAAATAACAACCTAGTAAAAACAATAAAAATACATAGATCGTTTTAAAATTATTAGGGCTTAATTGGGACCCCATAACTATATTTCATAGGATTCATCAGCACCTAAACAGGCAGGTATTGCTCATCAAGAGTTAATAGCGTTGATGAGCTTGAATAGTCGTTAAGCAAAGTGTTTAATACCATCTGCGCGATGCGCTGACCTGCAGCCAGCATCACCGCCCATTCCATGGTAAGTACAGGCATACACTTCAGTACCTCACTGTATGGACCACATACCTCAATTAGCAAACCATCTCGGAACAACTTGGCTGCGATAGTACGCGCATGTTCTGGCTGTCTGAAACGCAAGCCTAACATTAGACCACGCCCAACAATATCAACCTGATCCGCAACAGAAGCCAAGGCCTGCCGTAATTGGTTTGCTAGGGCATGACCTTTATCCGTCACCTCAATGGCAAAATTCGGTGTGCTCCAGAATTTCTTCAATGCAACCGTTGCCATCACCATCGCCAAGTTATTACCACGAAAAGTGCCGTTGTGCTCACCTGGAGCCCAGATATCAATTTCTGGCTTTATAAGATTGATAGAAAACGGTAAGCCTGCACCACTTAGAGATTTGGATAAGCAAACCACATCCGGTTCTATACCTGCATGTTCAAAACTAAAAAAAGTACCAGTACGACCACAACCAGTTTGAATTTCATCAACAATCAGCAACGCGCCAAGCCGTTTTGCTAATGAGCTAACCCCTCGGAGCCAATCATCCGAGGCACAATTCACTCCCCCTTCCCCTTGAACACATTCGAGCAAAAAAGCTGCTGGGGGATCAATACCAAAACCAGGCCGGAAAAACATATCCTCCAGTAACTGTAACTGACTAACAACTCCACCGCCTACAGCCCCATCATAAGGCAGACGGATTACTCCGGGTAGTTGCACAATCATGGATGCACGCTTAGCCGCATTAGCCGTCATCGCCAGAGCTCCTAAAGACATTCCATGATAGGCACCAGAAAAACAAGCAATGTTTATCCGATTAGTCACTTTACGAGCCAGTTTGAGTGCTGCTTCAACTGCATTAGCCCCTGTAGGGCCAGTAAATTGTAATTTGTAATCAAATTCTCTCGGTTTCAAAATAAGCTCATTAAAAGTCTCCAGAAACTTTGCCTTAACCTCAGTGTTCAAATCTAGTCCATTAATAATTCCATCACTGCGCAAATAATTAATGGCTGCTTCAACCATATCCTCATCATTATGTCCATAGTTCATAGAACCCGCTGCGGCGAAAAAATCGAGATATTCGCACCCCGTTGCATCATATAAAACTGAACCTTTTGCCTTAGAGAAAACCGCAGGAAAAGTTCGACAATAACTACGTACATCAGATTCTAATTCCCTAAAAATAGTGTTCGTCATATCCATTCCTCATATAGAAAAAGTAGCTCGACATAAAAACGCCACAAGTGTTCAAGTGTATTTCCCAAAGAAATTAAATAGTCAAAAAATAGGGTGTAATTTATTTTGAATAATCCAAATAGATATATGGACACCAACTGAATTCAAATTGACGTCCATATAAGGAATTTAGATATCTTTTATATGTCCATCTTCTAACTTCACTACTCTATCTGCCACTCCGAAATAAGAGTCATCATGAGTAATAACAATAACGGTTTTGCCACGCGCCTTTAATTCAGGTAATAATTCTGTATAAAATACTTTTTTAAAAACCGGGTCTTGATCTGCTGCCCATTCATCAAAGATATAAACAGGACGATCCTCTAAATAAGCAGATACTAAAGCTAATCTTTTACGCTGACCAGTGGATATATTTATGGTAGAGAATTTTCCATCTACTACTTTTACTTTATGATCCATACCCAATTTCTGAATGTAGTGAGTGGCTTTATCAGTAATATGTAAATCTATAGTGAGTAATTCTTCAAACAAGTGAAAATCAGAAAAAACGGCAGAGAAAAACTGTCGATAATACTCATTGTTAGAAGCGTTCATTTCTACACCATTTAATATAATAGAGCCAGAATCACATTGAAACAAACCAACCAACAACATTGCCAAAGTGGTTTTACCGCTGCCATTACCTCCTATGATAAAAACAATCTCTTCATGGTGTATTTTAAGATTTAATGGCCCAAGAATGAATTGGCTATCTTCCTTATCACTTGAGTAGTGATGAACAACATCTTGTAATTCAAGTAATACCTTGTTTTCCTTTACTTCTAAGAAAGGGTTAAGCTTATCAGAGTATACAAGCTGAGATTCCTGCAAATCCTTATCTAGTTGTCGCATTCTTTTCAAGGATACTTCCGCCGTGCGTAATTCGGGTATAGCCCCCATAACTTCACCAATAGGGCCAACTAAAAAGAGCATAACCAAGACTACCGAGACAAGAACACCTGGTTCAGACGGCCACCAAATGGGTACCACAAAAACCATAAAACCAATTATTACGTAAAACATAGTATCTGCTGAATTTACTAACCATGCCCATCTGGCATGACTCTTTATAAATATTTTTCTTAAATTCTCAGCACCATGCATAATAACTTGATTAACAAATAATTTACCACGATTAGTATTTAACTGTAGCTCCTTACTTCCACTTATAAGATTTTGAAAATTAAGATAAATATTATCAATCTGCTCTCTAACCTTGTCCATCATCTGAGAGGGATTTTTCTCTAAAATGTGAAATCCATACATCAATGTACCGAAACATACAGTCAGGACTAAAAATAGCACCCAAGAGACCCAGGCCAAATAACTAAGACAAGCCACAATAAGAATGGTATTACCAAACACTATTGGCGCAAACCTACATGAATCTGAAAACACATCAACATCTTTGGTTAAAACAGCTAACAGACCATGGCGTCCAAGCTCTTGCTGCTTTTTAAACGGTGTTCGCAGTAGTTTATTACTAAGATTGATACGTAGTGATAATATTGCAGATTGAGTCAAATGTAGCAACGCAATCTCTGCAGTAGCTTTACTAAAAAAATAGACTAAACATAATATAAAAAAAATATATGAAACAGAGTAGCCAGGAGACTCAATTGCTTTGCTCACCAGACCAACCAGTGAGGCTGCAGCACCTCCAGCTACTAATGCGCTTACCATAGAAAAACACAGCAATTTCCAAGAGTGAGCGCAAAGATATCTAATTAAATTCATAATAACCCATTCTCATTATTAGCACACTATTAATAGTAACATCAATATAAAGCATCAAGTTTTTTCTAATCAGATTTCATTTCACAGCTGAACGTAACTTAAATCACAACATATCCAAGCCATTTAATAATGTATATTTTGATAAAGTTAATCATCACTGAGAAATGCATATTCTAATTACCAGAGCAACCGCATGAACATTTTGCGAACACAATTAACACAAAAATAACGCAAATATGGATTGTATTTAAAGCAAATTAACAAGTGCTGTTATTAGAATAGCTTAAATACCATTCGTTCTGTTTTTTATTTGAGCATTCATGCGGTTGCCATGTTCTAATTATCGTAAGTAATAATAACATAACTATTTAAATAGGGTAGATAATATTTTTAATAAAAATTAACATTTAATGAAGAAATTGACAAGAGGTAATAAAAGAATCGCCAATAAAATTATAAGACATAAAATTAATACACGAATAATAGTCACTCATGTAACTTAAGGAAAAATAAAATAATCCAGAATATAATTAAAATAACTGTTGAATTGGTTCTATCGCATTAAAAGCCTATCCCAATAGGATTTTGTCAGACTATAATCCCGCATGCAAAATGTAACATAGCTTTCGACCTTCTTTTCCCATCGGATCAGTATCCGGCGAAAGCGATTCATCCAGCTATGAGTCCTCCCGACAACCCATCTTTGAGCTTTAAAGTCCGTATTTTGGCAGGTATCTGATTCTTCCTTGCA
>NZ_JBHFKT010000069.1:0-10626 GCF_042879335.1 Photorhabdus sp. RM96S
TCATCATTCGTTTTTTTAATCCTGATAATGGGGAATCTGTCATATTAAATGCTAGAAAATCGCGATAAGGCTGGAGATATTAAATGGCGCAGGGTATATACCCTATGGATTTCAAGATGGATCGCGACGGCAAGGGAGCGAATCCCCGGGAGCATAGAGAACTATGTAACCGGGGTGAGTGAGTGTAGCCAACAAAGAGGCAACTTGAAAGATAACGGGTATATCATGGTTTTGATGGCACCCTATTCACTGTTCCGTCAGTAACAAACATCCTATGGCTTACCCTACCTAGTTTCGGATCTATTATCCATTCGAATCTCCCTGAAACTCCATTTAAACTCCCGGATAGTTGATAAAGAGTAGCTCCTGCTGCATAGCTAATCGCTTTACCCGGGACACCCAGAATCTGACCCTTATCATCAATCAATCCGGCACCCTCGGCGTTAATTTGGCATAGTGAACTACACTACCGAATGTTATATGCTTGTCTAACATTCGGGGGCAGTTCAAGTCAGGCGGGAACTCATAAAAAATAATTTATTAAATTATAACCTTCTGCTTATTTTCATCTTCAAATAAAATTAAAACACTACCCTGTTCCAAATAAGTTTTATTAGCTATCAATGATAAGTTTAGATCAGTCAAAATAACCGGCATCGCATAATATAAGTATTTCCCTCCAACCAAAACACCAAACACTTCATCTTGTTCAATTATTTGATTTATAACTTTTTCTGTTAAAAATATTTTCTGATTTTCTTCACTCTCTTCACTCTCTTCACTCTCTTCACTCTCTTCACTCTCTTCAATAGTATTTGACTCAGAAATATATCCAGATAATTCATTATTTTTAGTAAAGACAAATAAATATCCAATAGAAGTGACATTATCAGATTTGTCAATTAATTTATTACTCATCTATTATTCCTTACCATTTCTTCGTATTTGTTGTAATAGCTTGCCCCATGAATTTTTCTTTAAACTCATTGATTGGAGTAAAGTACTGTCTTCCTAATGCCGGATCTCTAATCGCCACAACTTGCTGACCATCCCTTACGGTTATACCGTCTACAACAACAGCGTGACCACCTCGATCCAGCTTCATTGCCACTATCGCAGGATGCCCGTTTGATGTAGCTTTAGCTAAGTCTTCAACTGAAATTTTTGATGTAAATTTAGCATCCGTTAAGCCTTGATTTCGCATTGCAGATGCAAGATCGTTCATCCTTGCTCCATTAGCTGTAACTTTTGCATCTGTTATTAACTTCCCTAAATCATATTTCAATCCCGCCGTATCCATAATCATTGCACATGAATTTGGTCCGCACGTTGGTAGCTGGCCTTGATTTAAAACTAAACGATCACCATTTCTTGGAATGCTTGTACTTGCTGGATTGCCAGGCTCAAGATTTCCTACATTTTGCCCCGTCGCCCCCTTTCCAGCATACAACTTCTCATTTTCGATCAAACTAGCTACGGTATCAGTATCAGGCTTAGCATTTTTTAACAGCGGGTTTGAGGCATGACTCAATCCTTCTGCCAGATCCTTGGCACCTTCTTTGGTGCTACCTAATACTTTTACCGTGCCCGCAGCCAAAACGCCGGTCCCAACCGCCGCTTCTGGCGCAACCGCATCAGCGACAAAAATGCCCACGTTATTCAGGCACAGCGCCGGATTGGTTTTACAGCCTTCAAGCGCAACACGCCCTGCCGTTGCCATTTCAGCCGAGGCAGCAATCAGTATCTGACCGCCATAAACCAGCGCGTAGCCGCCCGCCGCCACTGCGGTGACGGCAATCGCGGCATCCTGCCGCGCAATGACGCGCTCTTCCGCAGCTTTATCCCCTTTTCCTGCCGCTAAGATATCTTTTTGATTATCTACCGATAACTGATACAGCATGTGCTCAGTCATGTTATTACGATAGACAAGCTCCGCGCTGTTTGCCGCACTGTAAGCGCCTTCCGGGGTATGGCTAATCAGAGCGCCTGACAACGCCCCGATAAATTTGGCGGTCTGGGCCTTAACTTCATTACCCGTCAGCGCTTCCTGAAGTTTATGGATTTGTCGCTCGGTTTCATTCTTATACGCCGGTTCAAATAGCCTGCTTTCCATTGTGATTGCAGCTAATTCAGCCGCCAGAGCACCTACAGCCGCCCCTTTGGCATCCCCTCCGGCGATTTCAGCACTGATGCCTGCCACAACCGTATGGCTCAATATCTTGCCTGAATGGCCTAAAACCTCCCCATTATCACCAATCAGTTTGGCGCCTTCCGCATTAATCTGATTACCAATATTACTCAACAACGCGGTTTGCAGATTATCCGTAAAACTGCCGCCGTTAATCGCCGTCCCTATTGTCGAGCTCACGATGGATTGTGCCGCAACACGCTGGGCCACCTGACTCCAATTATTATCACTCAATAAAGGAAGCTGCGCTTTTATCGGATCGACAACGCCTTTTCCTTCCACTAATTTTCCCCAGCCCATCGTGTGGTCTAAGCCCCCTAATGCGCCACCCACGGCTATTTGGGTCACGAGGGATTTGACGGCATCGCGCTTCGCTAAGGCTGCCAGTGTCTTGGTAAGATCCCCTTTATTTTCAACTAAGGCCACCGCCGCCTGTGAGGTCAACCCTATCATTCCGCCATAAGCCGCCCCATAAACCGCGCTCGCCGTGGCTCCCGTCGCCCCCACGGCACCACTTCCCGCCCAAGCCGCCAGGCCCGAACCTGCCGTGACCGCAGCGACCGCAATCACCATCCCCGGTATATGAACTGCACCTTTATCAGTTGAGTATCCAACTATTGGAGTACAGTTCACAAAGCCGGGAACTTTTTTTAACGTAACCAGAATGGAGGATCGTCTGGGCCTAAAGCATCGTATTTTTCAAGGGGGCGATTAATCTCATCAATATAATATGGTGTATCAGTAAAACCTATTCTTACAGGGATATATTCGTTAAGCTCTTGATAATAAACTTCAGTACATTCTAATGCTTCAGAAAATGCACTAAAAAGCCTTTTGAAAACAATTGATAGCGACTCTCCTTTCAGATTTAATTTCGTATTATTTACGTTCACTCCTAACGACATCCAATCAATACCTTTAGCTGATATCTGTGAAAATGACCTTTCTATACTGTCAAGATCTCTTTTGACACTTGATAATTCCTCATACTTCAAAGAACGCCGATAGAGATTTTCTGTGACCCAAGGGTACTTACTCCCTTTATTACGATGTTCCAATAACGTTACCACTAAATTGAAAAATCCATTTATATCAGATGCAGTGCCTATTTCAGCTAATGTCATAGCGGCATGTATACCAACATTTTTCATTCTGTTTTAAACCTGATGGATGATGAATTTATAGAACCATTTGATTTCTGCACTATTCCTTGAACTATTTGCATTTTTTGCTTGGCAGTTATTGCTTGCCCTCGAACATCAATAACTATCCGTTGTTCCATCCCCGCAGGTAGATTCTTCTGCCGTTCAATCGCCTGTTTGGCAACATTATTAATCAAGCCATTTTTGTTCGTTGCAATATTATAGTTCTTCACTTCAACACTACAAACATTGCCCTGACACCAGTCTGGACGAACACTGCCTTTAGTTCCATAGGGGACTTCCTTACCCTCTTTAAATGTAACCTGACCATTCCATCCATCCCCCAAATCTTTCCCGACATCAATTTCTGATTTTCTATGGCTAGGGCGTGAGACTGATGTAATTTCATCACTGGCCTTATTGAGCAGTTTGGAAGCTTCCCCAATATCACCTTTCTGTAAGGCTTTCTCTACCGCCTTGATAGTTTTCCCGGCGGCATCACCCGCACCCGGAATAATCGCTACTGCGGCGGCCAGATAATCTAATGCACTCTTAGCCTCTACAAAACCTTTAAAATTGAATGGTCTGAGTCCGGTAGAATTCCAAGACTCAGATATCATTAGCTGTTTAGTGTAACCTGTCCAATTTTTTGGTCAGTTCAGCATATCGAGAACTTCTTTAACGTAACCAGAATGGCGGGTCATCTGGACCTAAAGCATCGTATTGCTCAAGAGGGCGATCTCTATCTGTCATAAAATCAGGCATGTCTGTTATCACTATTCTGACTGGCTTATAAATACCCCAGTCTTCATGAAATACTTGAGCGGATTTTATACAACGCTCTATTCCTTCAAAATATTTAAAAAATCTGCATTTCTGCTCCTTTGATAATTTCTGCTGGAGTTGTGTTACTAACGAAGATGCTGTTTCTAATTCATAAAGATGAAGATACTTCTGGTAAAACTGAAACAAGATTTTTCGATCGTTAATATCGTGTATCTGTTCATTTAAAATAGAAAAAAATTGGGTCATTTCTGAAACAGAACCAAGTTCCACAATAGAACTACCACCATAAAAACCGATATGTTTCATGTTAGTTACCCTTTAAATTCGATCACTGCTGGGTCTATAATTCCATTTGATTTTTGAACAATGCCTTTAATAATTTCCCTCTCCTGTTCTAGTGACACGGTTTGCCCTCGAACATCAATAACTATCCGTTGTTCCATTCCTGCTGGCAGATTCTTCTGCCGTTCAATCGCCTGTTTGGCAACATTATTAATCAAGCCATTTTTGTTCGTTGCAATATTATAGTTTTTCACTTCAACACTACAAATATTGCCCTGACACCAGTCTGGACGAACACTGCCTTTAGTTCCATAGGGGACTTCCTTACCCTCTTTAAATGTAACCTGACCATTCCATCCATCCCCCAAATCTTTCCCGACATCAATTTCTGATTTTCTATGGCTAGGGCGTGAGACTGATGTAATTTCATCACTGGCCTTATTGAGCAGTTTGGAAGCTTCCCCAATATCACCTTTCTGTAAGGCTTTCTCTACCGCCTTGATAGTTTTCCCGGCGGCATCTCCCGCACCGGGAATAATCGCTACTGCGGCGGCCAGATAATCTAACGCGCTCTCAGCTTCAACAAAGCCTTTGATATCTCCGACAATCGGCACGAAGTCAGTACCAAAACTGATGACACCTCCGGCTTGTTTACACGCCTCCGGTGACTGCTGACAAAAAGCTTGCTTCTTTTCCTCGTAGGTTTTGAGTGTTCCCGACTTTTCTTTCTCTGCGGCGGACAGAAGATGTGCCAGTGAATTATAGACAATCACCATTTCACCGGCATTGGCGCCACTGTTGGCGCCTTCTGCGCTGTTGGTTGCAATGGCTCCCGCAGCGCCGCCGATGATTTTACCACCGGCCTGAATTGCCATCGGATCGCTAAAGGTTTTATCCAAGGTGATGGCGGCCAGTTCTGCGGCTAATGCGCCCACTGCCGCCCCTTTAGCATCTCCACCGCTAATCTCCGCCGCCAGCGCAGACACTGCGGCATGGCTAATCGCTTTACCCGGAACATCCAGAATCTGCCCCTGATCACCAATCAGTTTGGCGCCTTCCGCATTAATCTGATTACCAATATTGCTCAACAGCGCGGTTTGCAGATTATCCGTAAAACTGCCGCCGTTAATCGCGATACCTACATTAACCTCTAATATTCTCTTCTTATGTATATAAAACCACTTAAGCTATCAAGATCTCTAAATGGATTTGTAGAGAAAACTACCTCATCGTTTACACCTCTAATATCGTTATTAGATGATGTGTGAGCTAAAATATTCGCTATGACTATATCTAAACTTTCGTAATCTTCCTCTGTCGGTTCACGATCAAGATAATATCTTAATGTTAGGAGCTTTTTTTCATTATTGAATCCAACGGCTATTGCTCTGATAGCCGGATAAATTTCTCCAAGAAGAGCTTTTGACACCCATATAAACAACTCGTCTGGTATAGTTTTTAACATCATAAAAAACCTCAATGCTGAATAGGGTTAGCTGGAACAATATGCGCCCCGTTTTTTCCATAATGAATAATGCCATAATTTGTTGGCTGTCCTTCATATTTCCCTATTGGTTTACCAAAATTAACAATAGGTTGATTACGTGGAGTCATCCGTATGATGGGATATTCACCTGAGTGAACACCATTAAGTAATTTTTGAGGATCTACACCTTCCGCTAATGGAGAACGTCCAGGAATATAGTTGTTATGCTCTGTAATGTGTTTTCCTTGTTGCCCTAGATGAATTTCTTTTGATAACCCCTGAGGGGTTGGCAAACCTGTAGATACATTCTTCAATGTATTCATACCCGCATTGTGCAATTCTCCTGCCAGATTCTTCGCACCTTCTTTGGTATTACCTAATACCTTTACTGTTCCCGCAGCCAAAACACCGGTCCCAATAGCCGCTTCTGGCGCAACCGTATCAGCGACAAAAATGCCTACGTTATTCAGGTACAGCGTGAGCGTTGAACCGTTTAGCCCCGGCACAGCTCATAGTGCCGGGATTGTTGTTTAATTTAGAAGTTCTTTTGATACATTGCCTGTGTTAAAAAATTCTTTAAATACGCGATATATAAAATCGAAATTTTGAACTAAGGTTTTATCACTATGCATTTCACCTAAAATATCAACGCAATTTCCAGAGGCATTGTCATTATTTGGTGTTCTTACATTATGTTCACCTTCTATATCAAACTCACTTAATAATAATAGGTAATTATTATCTTGTGAATACAACGATAATTGATAAGGGCCTGATTCATCAGCGAAATTATTCCTTATAGTCAATACACCGGTTCTATCACGCATATATTCTAACAATCGACATAGGTCCTGTTCAGAAGGTTTTATAACCGGGGAGAGCTGCTCTCTCTCTCCTAAACATGTAAGACTAAATCCCCCAATAACCATATCTATACTCAAGATACTTCAAAGTGCATGTTTGAAAAACGATTATGTTGTTGAATTTAAATGTTTTTATATCTGACGACTCAAGCATCTTGAAGTTCATTCGGTATATATTCATTTAACCTCCCGTAAGGATTTCATTCCTGATTGCCAAATATATGTTTTCGGTAAACCAGTTATATCATCTACAGCATTGACAGTAACTGATTTTGCACCTGCAACATCGGCTGCTGCTGCAATATCCCCTTTGCAATAACCACAAACATCTTTTCCTACTACTGTTATTTTTAAATCAGCACCTTTTGAAACACCTGCATCATAGGCTTGTTGGATGGCACCGATCTCCGCATGAGCAGTTGCCATATTACCGTTTGGTAACTCTTTACCTTTAGCTATTTTTTTTGCCAAAATTCTGTCAGCAATTAGAGTACCTTGTTTCGCATTTGCCTGTTCAGAAGCTCTTGCTGTTTGATTCGTATCAGTAAATATTTTTCCATTCACTTCTAATTTAGCCGTAACTACTGGGGTTATGGCCTCTTTTGTAGATACATTCTTCACCAAACTAGCTACGGCATCAGTATCAGGTTTAGCATTTCTTAACAGCGGTTTTGAGGTATTACTCAACCCTTCCGCCCACCTTCTTTGGTGTTACCTAATACTTTTACCGTTCACCTGCCGCCACTGCGGTGACGGCAATCGCGGCATCCTGCCGCGCAATGACGCGCTCTTCCGTAGCTTTATCCCCTTTTCCTGCCGCTAAGATGTCTTTTTGATTATCTACCGATAACTGATACAGCATATTTTTGTGTAAATCAGAATCCCCCCTGACCGACAACACGCTATCTGAAATTTTCGATAATGCGAAAATTCGCCCTCATTTTTCCATAGCTATTTAAATCTTATAGCCCGGCTCTAAGCCGGGCCATTACTCAGATGAGCTTGAGGATATTCATATCATGAAGAAGTTCTTCTGCTTCTTCTTTAGGTACAACAGCTAATAAATTATCAAGCTTATTTTCAGTTAATAATCGAGATATTTCTTTTTGGTGATATTCCACTTGAGCAGGATACCAACCACCAACTAATACTAAAGCTACAACTTCTAGCATTAGATACTCAATAGGATAGTTAAAACTTGATGTATACCCATCATAAATATCAGCAACTATCGATTCATGTGTCCAACCGTCTTCACTATTCCTACGATCTCTACAACTCATAAAATATGACTCTAATAGCCATTCTTTAATTTCTGAATAAATGGTTCGTTCTTCCATTAATTTTTCCTCGGTGGTCTTAAGACAATACCATTATTATCCAATACATTAACTTGTATATTGGGATATTTAACCTTGAACTGATCTACAACACTGAGGCAACTTGCACATGCAGGTCGTTCAGTAAAAATATTCACCGTACCTTTAGCGAATGTATTGTTACCAAGTTTCTGAGCAATATTATCTAAAATTTTAGCTTCTGAATCAGTAGCTCTAGGGATCATTGCTCCAGCTTTATTTGGTAAGGTTTGTGTTGTGAATATTCCACTACTTTTACCAACAATGTCCTGAGCAGCCTGTGCTAGTGTTGGAGCATCAATTCGGCTATGAGCTGACACCTGTGATGGCAAACCTTCTACACTAATATTGGCAACCGCAACATTACCTTCTCGTCTCAAGGCTGAAGGTAAACCAGCCCTTACATCCATGACTTGTTGCTTCATTGCCGCTGATTGCTGAACGGCTTTCTCAGCATCCAAGTAACCTCCCCAAGCTTGAGTCGGTTTCTCTAATTCTGTCGCCCCCTTTCCAGCATACAACTTCTCATTTTCGATCAAACTAGCTACGGCATCAGTATCAGGCTTAGCATTTCTTAACAGCGGTTTTGAGGTATTACTCAATCCTTCTGCCAGATTCTTCGCACCTTCTTTGGTGTTACCTAATACCTTTACCGTTCCCGCAGCCAAAACACCGGTCCCAATAGCCGCTTCTGGCGCAACCGTATCAGCGACAAAAATGCCTACGTTATTCAGGTACAGCGCCGGATTGGTTTTACAACCTTCAAGCGCAACACGCCCTGCAGTTGCCATTTCAGCCGAGGCGGCAATCAGTATCTGACCGCCATAAACCAACGCGTAGCCGCCTGCCGCCACTGCGGTGACGGCAATCGCGGCATCCTGCCGCGCAATGACACGCTCTTCCGCAGCTTTATCCCCTTTTCCTGCCGCACTGATACAGCATGTGCTCAGTCATGTTATTTCGATAGACAAGCTCCGCGCTGTTTGCCGCACTATAAGCACCTTCCGGGGTATAGCTAATCAGTGCACAGACCTCAACTCACTATTAAAGGGTTCTGACTGGAACAACTCGGTTTTTATGCTGGTAAACCAGTTGTCATAAAAATAGAAGAATATAGCCCACGATTGAATGAACTGCACCTTAATCAATTAGTGTCTAACTTTTGGGGTGCAATTCACATGACCGGGGCATATTGATTTTATATTGGTATTTTTGCCAGTAGCTCATTAACCTTATCTGTATCTTCTGGATGAAGCTCAAGATACTTTTCACCAGCTAATCTGACATAGTGATAACAGGTTTCTTCACTGACTGTTATTGTATCTTCATCAGTTGGCGGATAACCAACAGCAAACTGAACACCTTCAAAATATTCATCTTCACTATTCACGTCAGGGAAAAAGCAATATACACCATCTAACATAAAAGATTCTTTTTGAACAATATTTTCTACGGCATCTAAAAAATGCTCGTCATTATACATAAGGTCAAAATAGCTTTTTATGATCCAGTCAAAATTAGAATGATCATAAGGTAGCTCAAATAAAAATTTCATTTATTATGTCCTATTTTGGATGGAAATTACTTATCCCACCGGTCTTCTTATCAATATATACCCTGAATGTAACACCATCTGCTGTAGCATCATATGCTTGTTGACCTCTAGCTATAGCTTGTTTATAACCGCTTACAGCAGCTTGTTGACCTAACTCCAACATTTTCTGATCAGTAAAAATTTTGGGATCATAGATAGTCTTTTCAAATGGTTTTGAACCATTACCTTTGTAAGTTCCTGTAAAATTCCCAGAAGCATCTTTAGCAGGTACTCTATATTCGATATGCATTATTCCATTAACACCAGTAGGCGTTTCACTGACGATTTGTATTCCTTTGTCTTTTACAACACCATAAAAAGCATCTGCATTGTGCCCGCCCGCAATTCCTGATTTTTGGGTAAATCCATCTACAGTTGCTAAATGCTTCGGCTGATTAATCTGAAAACTCATGCCATCAGGGTATGTAACAGTTGTCGTTCCCTTTCCAGCATACAACTTCTCATTTTCGATCAAACTAGCTACAGCATCAGTATCAGGCTTAGCATTTTTTAACAGCGGGTTTGAGGCATGACTCAATCCTTCTGCCAGATTCTTGGCACCTTCTTTGGTGCTACCTAATACTTTTACCGTGCCCGCAGCCAAAACGCCGGTCCCAACCGCCGCTTCTGGCGCAACCGCATCAGCGACAAAAATGCCCACGTTATTCAGGCACAGCGCCGGATTGGTTTTACAGCCTTCAAGCGCAACACGCCCTGCCGTTGCCATTTCAGCCGAGGCAGCAATCAGTATCTGACCGCCATAAACCAGCGCGTAGCCGCCCGCCGCCACTGCGGTGACGGCAATCGCGGCATCCCGCCGCGCAATGACGCGCTCTTCCGCAGCTTTATCCCCTTTTCCTGCCGCTAAGATATCTTTTTGATTATCTACCGATAACTGATACAGCATGTGCTCAGTCATGTTATTAC
>NZ_JBHFKT010000070.1:0-9915 GCF_042879335.1 Photorhabdus sp. RM96S
CGGCGTGGCAATATTGACAACCGGGACATTGCCCTGATTTTGTACCTGCGTATGGTTATTATCCGGTGTGATCCCCGCGGCAATCGCCGGGTGAAGCGGCTGAATGGCGGTAAGGTAAATTAAAAGATAACTCGTGCCTCTCGCCACCGAGCTGTTGCGTTTACTCATCATACTATCCCTTTTGTTTAATTTAAGTGTTACAAAGTCAGTGATGCTGACCAATAAGTGACCCAGTGATCCGGTTTTAGGTGATCAGGGTGAATGAGGGGCTTCCCAATAGTGATGGTTTGGTTGAATCCAGGGTGAGTCAGTGATAAGCCCAGAGCCGCGCCGGTGACATTGCCGCCCTCGATTTGTCCGGTTTTTTTCTGTAACCAGCCAGTATCCAGCGCTCCGGTTAAAATGAGTTCGCCTGGAATAGGAAGTTTTGATACCCGCCAGTTTAGCTCGTTGCGCCAATATCCGCCGCGGTTGCCGGTGAGATATTGTTCTTTGAATCCCCGAACGGAATATTGTCCGCCCAGTGAGAGACGTTCGCTGGCGTAAAGGTTGTCTGGCGTGGTCTGGCCGTAAATCGATGACAGGTAATAAATGGAGTCTGTGACAGGCATGAAATAGCTGGCGCTAAGGCTGAATTTGCGAAATTGACTACGTGGCGCATCTGAGAAACGCGGATCGTCTTTGGTGGCGCCAAATGCTTGTAAACCGTGGCTTACCGTCGGGTTGAAAGTGACATAGCTTCCTGCCAGCACAGTACTGTAATTAACGCCAAGGTTGATTGTGCTCAGTGTCGGGCTGCTGATGGATAATGTTTCTTTTGCCAGTAAATTGGTGGTCCGACGGCGTGTCAGCCCCATATCCAACGCCAGTTTCTGTTTTCCATCACGATATAACGTCCGGTTTACTGCCAGCCGGTGAGTCTGACTGTCGCCGGTGTAGCGATAGGTTTGTGAACCCGTCGGGATATTCTGAAAAGAATCATTCCATGCATATTGATAACTGAATAACCAGTAACCATAAGGAATCGTCACATTGGCAGAGAGGCTGCGGCTTTGATGGCTATTGCGGAAGTCACTGTTACGGCTGGCGGATAATGACCACTGATCAGCAAGATGTAATGGATTATCCAGATTCACGCTGGTATTGATTTGCCCGGCGCCGGTACTTCTTTGACCACTGTTATCCGCTCCCAAACTGGCACTAATGGGTAAGCGAATCGATGTTCGTTTTAAAATAACCGTGGAATAACCCGATTGTTTTCCCGGCTGAATATCAATGGTCACTTGTTGAGACGGCAGGCGATTTAAACGCTCCATGCCTTGTTCAATATCTCGCAGGTTAAGCGTTTTACCCACTATGCTCGGAAAAGCCATTTTCAACGAGAGAGGTGTTTCACCGTCCAGGCTGACTGATTCAATTTTGCCTTCATTGACCGTAATAATGAGAATACCGGAGGATAAATCCTGTGCGCTGAGTCTGGCTTGGGAAGTGACATAACCCCGTTCAATATAGGCATTAGTGGTTTTTCGTACCAATGCATTAATGTCCTGCAAAGATAAGCAGTGGGATAAATAAGGGCGTGTTAAGTGCTGTTTGACTGATCGAGGCAGGCTTTTTGCACCGTCAAATTCAATTCGGTGAATGGTGTGGCAGATAGATCCTGCTGTACTCGGTGCTACATCGGGTGATGGAGGTAAAGTGATGTTGTTGCGCAGCGTTTCCCTTTGCTGTTGGGCTTGTTGCAGTAATGCTTTTTGTTGTTGCGTGATCGTTTCTTGAGCCGCAGGGCTGATCGGTGTTGAGGCATAGAGCAGTTCAGAAATTGCCAGCAGGATAAGTCCTGTCAGGCTTCGGTGATAAAGAAAACGGCTTCCCATAAATAATCTTAATAGCTTGATAATAACATTATTAAACTATTCTAATGTGGTATTATTTTCTTGTCTGAATGGATAGTGTAAAATGTGATCGAGATCGGTTATTTAATCCTGATAATGGGGAATTTAATATATTAAATTCCACAAAGTGGCGATAGGGCTGGAGATATTATCTCCTTACTTCAACTCTAGCTCTTTCAGTTTTCGTGTAATAGTATTGCGTTCCCAACCTAGCAATCGTGCAGCATCTGCGTGAGCATTATCCGATAGCCAAAGTGATTGGTTGAGGCGGTGAATCAAACTTTGCTGAAATCGGAAAAGAGGGTGAAGCAGCGGAAGCCTGCCGCGGTATTGGGATTTTTCCGGGTAATTCCAGTCATTATGCTGATTTTCTGGATTTACTTCCTGTTACCAGTGATGCTTGGTATGGAAATTCCAGAAATTACCACCGTAGTTTGCGCTGCTAAAAGATACATCTCTGGCTTATATCGCTGGAGTTCTTTCATTATTTTAATTTCCTATATAAGTAAAGAATTATTGCATTTATAACTATCGATATTATTGATGATATTATGGAAAATAATGTAATGCCGTCAAAAATATTGAAAGATTTGAATACAAAAATACCTACTAATGGATAAGATAAACAGACGAAAAAAGAAAAAAGTAATAGATACTGAATTTGCTTGCTGATGTTATCTTTCCTTACGTGATTATGTATATATAATATGTATCCTAAAACTGAAATAAGAATAGGGGAAAAGGCAAAGGAATAAAATGTCATAAAAACTCCTATTATAATCAAAGTTATGTTATTCAAAGGGTAATAATTTATCGTTTCTAATAAACGGAATGCCTCCTGTTTCTTTCAGGATGAGAATATGGCTATTTGTTTATTGATCACACAGTGGATGTGATATTTTAATAAACAGTCTTGGTTTAAAAATAACTCAAAATAAGGTGGTACTTTAAATAGGTAGATTAACATAATAAGTGCAAGATTGTTAATCTGGAAGGACCTTGTCAATAATTCGGTGTAATTGTCTTCTATTCTCTTTGTTGGTTGTACTCGTTAGCTATGCTTCCGGGGATTCACTACTCAGCTATACCCGTTTCGTTGGGATTGCGTCTTCTGTTTTAGTTCCGCTTTGTAGCTACTTGAATCATTTAAAAGGAAAACCAACAGGGATTGCTTTTATCGATTCCACAAGCCTTCGTGTTTGCCATCATATTCGCATTCCCCGTCATAAGGTCTTTGAGGGGGATGGCGAAACCTAAAGGATTAAGCGGCTCTCTTTACGCAGATAATGTTGAAAGCCTATTAAATCAGGCTTTCAACTTGCAGAGAAAATTACTGATATTTTTCCGGTGACACAAAACCTACACAGACTATTGTTGGCTTAGTTTCAGGTTCGGGCTGGAAAAGAAATTCTTCCTTACTATTTATTCTTAATGTTGACCAGTCTTGCAGAACGCTGTGAAAATCTTCTTGTTCGCAGGTTTTTCCCTTTGCACCTACCAGAATAGCGCCGTCACGTATAATATCGCTTGCTTTAACATGGCGGTTATAGATATTGGGTGCCTGTTCTCCTGATATCCAAGGTTGAATAGTCTCTGGCTGACTTGGCGCGTAAACAGTCAGCCACTGATGCAAGTATTCGCCCCCGACATAATGGAGCGGTGTCGAATAGCGTTGATGCCAGCGTTGTTCCAGTTGCCAGGAAAAATCTTTGATACCTTCGAATTTATGGCCGGCACCGCGAATATTGGCTGCCATAATCAGTACATATCCCATCAGAATCAACCCTGCGACGACAATCAGCCCTCTCAGGGTATTGCGTAATGATTTCTGTGGAAAACGAGTAATAGAACCAACCAACAGCGCTGATGAAACGGACATAAAGGGGTGCAGCCATTCTGTCATTCTTCCCCCCTTATTGAATGAGAACCAGCAGTAGATAATCAGTAATGGCAACAAGATGATAATGTTTACCAATCGGTTCGGTTGCTCCTTCGGCCAGCTAATACGGCCGCCAAGCTGATAGATAATAATGCCAACGATAATCAGCGGATAAAATACCGATAATAACGATCGGGTAGTGTGTAGATTAAATCCACTATCTATTTGTGAATCTACCCATTTGAAAGCGGCAAAATCATTGTTCCATAGCCACCAGAAATTAGGCAGTACCAGCACAAACCAGATAACCAGTGCGATATAGAGCGCGGGTTGGCGGTAACATTGTCGAACTTTAGGCACAAATAGAGTCAACAGAAAAACCGAACCAACCAATGCCAATGTGGAATATTTTCCCATTGCCGCCAGCCCGGAACTGAGAGCAAATGCCAGCCACCAATGCGGATTGTCATACACGGCTCGTAGAAAGAACAGCATAATCCACGGCCATAGCATAATTAGCAGATAATTATCGTTATATGGGATAATATCGAAGTTAATAATACCAGACAGGTTCAATGTCAGCATGGCGAGCCATGCCAGCTCTTTTTTCCCTGTCAGCCGAAATGCCAGATGCCATACACCGAGCATGCTAATCGAGATAGCAATAAAGTGAATGAAATACCAGTAAAAACTCAATGAAACACCGCTTATATGGATAGCAGGCAGCATCATTACACCCACTAACCACGGATTTTTAGGTGAACCCCATTCGCCGTTTTTTCCCCAGTTCAATGCTTCGACGGCATCATAAGGGACGGTTGGGTCGAATGAATAACTCACTATCATCCATAACAAAGCATAACCAACTACCCACAAGTAAACGGATTTATAGCAAGAAGTATCAAAAATAGGCATATCGATTGATCATTTATTGAAGGTTAAGATTAATAGGATATTCGTTGGTGGTTAAACCATGCATGAATGATAAGAGATTTTTGGCTATATTTTTTAAAAGATAAAGAGTTATTCACGGCGCTTTTCTATATGTGCAGTTTCTGCTAGATTCCGACGCAGCAATACCCTGATAAACCAAACTGAGTAACCGGCTATGAACCCGTTAAAGAAAAAAGCACCAGCCAAAACATCTGCTAGTAAACAGAAAAGAAAAAACCGCGAAGAATTGAATGCGGAAGGGCGTGCACGTAAGCGTGAGAAAAAACATCGCGGCAATCCGCCCGGTAACCGCAATCAGGAGCAGAGTGGTGATAAACATCAGTCAGGCAAACAGCAACGTGATCCACGTTTTGGCAGTAAAGTACCTGTTCCGCTGATCGTCGGGGAACAACCGACAAAACCTGTCGTTGTTAATAAAGTCGAGACAAAACCACGTCTGTCGCTACAAGAAGAGTTGGCGATGCTGGAAAACGATGATCGTCTGGATGCATTGTTAGAGCGTCTGGAAAATGGCGAAAGTCTGTCTAAAGAAGAGCATGCTTATGTTGACACTACGCTGGATCGGATTGATGCTCTGATGGAAGAGTTAGGTATTAAACTGGATGAAGAAGAGAGTGAAGAAGAGAAGCAGGATGACATTATGCAACTGCTGAAAGGTAAATAATTTAATCTCCCATGATTAGAGGCGGGTTGATCCTAATAACCATACCATTGGTATGTTATTTGCTATGGTTATTGGATAAACTATGGCGATTATCGCGGCGTAAAACCCGGCTGCGCGGAGTCACAACGGCGCAACATATTAAGCATATGAAAGCGTTACGTTTTGATGGGCAAAAACATCGGAAGGGATAAGCATGTCTGAGCAAGCCATCGTTTGGGATCTGCCTTTGATCCAGAAATACAATTATTCCGGCCCTCGTTATACTTCATATCCTACGGCGCTGGAATTCAATCAACAGTATGATAATGCAGCATTTATCCAGGCTGCTACCTGTTACCCTGAACGACCGCTTTCTCTCTACCTCCATATCCCGTTTTGCCATAAGCTCTGTTATTTCTGTGGTTGTAATAAACTGGTCACCCGTCAAAAGCATAAAGCGGATGAATATTTGCAATGGCTTGAACGGGAAATTCGTGGCCGGGCAAAGTTGTTTTCTGGCCGTAAAGTGAGTCAGATGCATTGGGGTGGTGGTACACCAACCTACCTTGATAAAGACCAAATCAGTAAATTGACGGGCTTGTTGCGTAACCATTTTGATTTTCTGCCAGATGCTGAAATTTCCATTGAAATTGACCCACGTGAAATTGAACTGGATATGATTGATCACTTGCGCAATGAAGGTTTTAACCGTCTGAGCATGGGTGTGCAGGATTTCAATAAAGAAGTTCAGCATCTGGTGAACCGTGAACAGGATGAAGAGTTTATCTTTGCTTTGGTAGCTCGTGCCCGTGAAACGGGTTTTAATTCCACTAGTATTGATCTGATTTATGGCCTGCCGAAACAAACACCAGAAAGTTTTGCATTTACTCTGGAGCGAGTATTAACGTTATCACCGGACAGAATGAGTATTTTCAATTATGCTCATTTGCCGAGCTTATTTGCTGCTCAACGTAAAATTAAGGAACATGATTTACCAAGTGCCGAACAAAAGCTGGATATATTGCAAGAAACAATCGCAACGCTGACAAACAACGGCTATCAGTTTATTGGCATGGACCATTTTGCTCGCCCGGATGACGAACTGGCAGTCGCTCAACGGGAAGGGAAGTTACATCGCAATTTTCAGGGCTATACCACTCAGGAAGAGTGTGATCTGCTAGGCTTGGGAGTTTCTGCTATCAGTATGTTGGGCGATAGCTATTCTCAAAATCAAAAAGAGTTAAAAAGCTATTATGCGGAATTAGAAAAACAGGGGCATGCTTTATGGCGTGGTTTAACGCTGTCACAAGATGATTGTATTCGCCGTGATGTTATTAAAGCGCTTATCTGTAATTTCCGTCTAAATTTTGCCGATATTGAGCAGCAATATGGGCTGAGTTTTACCCATTATTTCACGGAAGATTTGCAATTATTAACGCCATTAGTTGACGATGGACTAGTTGAAGTGAATGAGAAACAGATCTGGGTAACGCCGCGGGGTCGGTTACTGATTCGTAATATCTGTATGTGTTTTGATATTTATTTGCGTCAACAGGTTCGCCAGCGTCAGTTTTCAAGGGTGATTTGATTGTTCAGAGCGTGGTTTTTAAATAAAAGGGCAATTACATAAAATTGTAAACAGAGTCCGCCTTGCAGAACATGTTCGATTGCACCTCGGAAGAAAACGTCGCGCTGTTGAAATAGGTCTATTACTTAGACAATCGTGTGACCGAATTGACGGCACCGCCCCAATAGTTCGAGAGTTTTTACAAACAGAACAGGCGATGAGGCAGCAGAAATTAGAGCAACCAGCGCCGAAAAATAAATTTTATCGTAATTATGGGCCGAATATGTGATTTCAACTGCTCGTGAGCTATGTTTCGGAGGGAGACACAGTTAACTTTTCACTGAAAAAGTCCTTCCTGTATTCATAAGTTTTTTTATATGTTAAGTTACTTTTTTAGCCCAAAAATCGAGTAACATCATTTGAATAAGAAACTAGGACGGTAATCTTTATGTCATACATGATTTATCTAACATTAAATGGTAAGAAACAAGGCTTAATATCAGCTGGATGCTCAACCCTCGATTCTATAGGGAATCGATACCAAAAAGGGCATGAAGATCAAATACAGGTACTCAGTCTAAATCACACAATAACTCGTAACCAGAACGTAAGTCATCATCCTATACAATTTATCAAACCCGTTGATAAATCATCCCCATTGTTAGCTATGGCTATAGATTCTAACGAATCATTAAATGGTGCTTTTATTTTTTATAGGACGAGTCAGACAGGGCAGTCAGAGCTTTTTTATGAAGTAAAAATTACGGAAGCAACTATTGTTGATATTTCCTGTACTTACCCAAATTCAATTAATAGTAATGAGTTAATGCCGTATGAGAAAATCTTTCTTAAATATAAATCCATTACATGGAACCATGTAACAGCAGGAACATCAGCCTATAGTATATGGGATGAACGGGTTTATTAAAAGTAGAAGACCACCTCCCTGGGAGGTGGCTTAAGGATGACAATTAAAGTTAAGCATATATACTTAGCTTTTTTTTCTTTCACTTAAATATGTGAGAACAAAGAATAGAACAACAATTACAATACTTCCTATTAAAGATATAATCCACCATTCATCGGGGAAGAAATACACTGATATAATTCCCCATATAAAAATGGCTACAACAGGCATATTTGACCACAATAATTCTTTAATAAATACACAAAAAAGATCTTTGAACCATCCTTTACTAAATATTTTATTTTTCATATATAAACTCAATTACCCATCATATTTGCAAGTACGCGAGCAACTTCTTCTTCGCTGATCTGCTTATTCTTGAATCCTTCTATTAAATAAATTCCCTTTTCTAATTCAGGTTCAACTATAAAATATAACATTTCCAGTTTTTGAAAATACAAAGCCCAATAGAATTGTGGACATGTTATTTTAAGTCTATTTGCTGATATTGATGCTTTCTCGTAATATCCGTAAAATTGAGCGATATTTAACAATCCACTTATAAATCGTTTGGCTACATTTTTCACTATAGTTTTTTTAATTAAATTTAAATATATAGCTTCTGCTATTATAGCTGACACACTTAATTTAATTGATTTACCTATTGCCACTTTAGCGGAAAATTTTAATATTTTCCCATATATTCTTTCTTTCTCTTTTTCTTCATTACCTTTAAATACTTCATCAATATATATTTCTGTTATTCTCGAAATGAATTTTCTTTTATTTTCATTTTTAAGATCCATCAGATTTAACTTCATTCTGTGATCTTCTTCTTTTATCCTTCCGTATACATCTTCATAACCGTCAAAAAAATATGAAAATTGCCAGAGCTTACGTCTCATACCTAAGCCTATAGTATCTACGACCTCTTCACCTAATTCTATAGTGTCATTTACTGCCCTTTCGAGACTGAGGCCTGCTACACGTTTAGCTTCTTCTATTCTCCAAAGCAAATCATTTTGCCGATCTACCTCTTTCCAGAGGTCATTTTCGATACTAGATTCCATACATAAGCTCCAACTCAATGATTAATTAAATTTTCTTCGAATTTCAGTGTTAATAGCCTACCATCAGAGATACGCATATTAACCCTCTCTGTATTTGTAGATGATAATAATTGAAAGCAGAACATCATCATTACAGCTAGTTTGTCCTCAGCTATGACTGAACTATTAACTAGAACATTATTTATTCGTTGCATTAATTTATCTCTGTCATCCATACGCTATCTCTATTATTAATTAAAAAAATTAATATAACATATTTAAATAAAAATAACCATATTAATCAAATAACAAAAATCTACTCAAAGAGTACTCGATAAGATATTAAGTTTCCGTAAAATAAAAATTCCGAATATTTTAATTTATTCTATAAAAATAATTAACGTTGTGTAATGAAATTCTGTTACTCTTTGTCGCCATCTTCAGTGTGAGACTGTAATTTAAATTGTGTAATTACTTGTTCCTGATATATTCCTTACAGCAACGCGGACAGGTAAATTATGGACGAACTGAACCAGGTGTTTAGTCCCAACATTAAGAAGTCGTATGATTTCAGCTTTTCTATGAATGTATCGTCTGTTGAGAAAGAGAATTACGGCTGTAGTACTAGTCTGATGTATTATATTTCAGGCTTTTGGTGAGTACGCAATAAGCTAAAACAACAATAACCGGCCAAATAAGTATAAAGATCGAAACCCATAATGACCAATGCCATACATTTACCACCAAAAATAAGCTACAGATAAAAATAACAATAATAATAGGAAAAAACTTAACAAGTAGACAAAAAACGTAAAGAGAAGCTATAGCAGCGGCCACTTTGGCTGGAATCTCCCACAATCCAAAGTAATCACGGAAAATATAAAAATTGATCGACAATACTTGCATCATACCCAGGGCACGAGCATACTTTGACTGCTATTCATCCAAAGAAAACTCTTGCCCGATAATCATCGCACCAACCCGCTTTTTTAAGCTTGTTCCTTTGGCTCGGTGCCCCGCA
>NZ_JBHFKT010000071.1:0-9108 GCF_042879335.1 Photorhabdus sp. RM96S
AAACCGGTAATAACTCTGCCGGAAGTCAAGACCAGTGTGGACTCGCCGGTTCAACTTTTTACCTTAGAAGGGGCTGGTAAACCCTCTATTGGTTTACTGTTTGATTCTTCACTGACCGGTGTCAGTCTGTTTCTCAATGCGTTCACCCTGGCCGATGTGGTTATGCAGACAGAATATGCCCGCAACAACCCGTTACAACCCGGACCTTCCTATATGAATCTGATGCGCTTTAGTACCGCGGTAATTGGTATGAGTGCCGATTTGACTTCTATTGGTTCGACGCTGGCTAGCAAAGTAAATTCTCCCATAGTGAAGGCGCTGATGAGTGGGACAAAAGTGCCAGCCATCAATGCAGCGATGGTCGGCCAGTTCTCCCGTGTTGCCGGTAGCGTTGCGGGATACTTAGGCGCAATTATCTCCTTCTATGATGCCAGTAACGCTTTCAAAGTGGGTAATAATGTGGAAGGTTATAGCCAGGTAGCGATAGGGACAGGTTCTACCATCTTAACAACCGCGGTCGTAATCGGAGCGGCGATAGGTACCTTCCTAACTGCGGGTGTACTCACTGCAATAGTCGTCGGAACCAGTTTGCTTATCGGGGGCAGTATTGTACAAGCTAACAGTGCCTGGTCAGATTTGGAAAAAGTGTTGCATAACTGTTTTTGGGGGGAGGGAAAGAAATATGCTTTTTGGCAAGTAGACCCTAGGCCATCTATCACACGGCAGTTAAATAAAGCCAGAGAAATGAATAATGATATCCAAAATTATTTTGTTATCGAAAACCAGGAGTTTTTAAATCTCTTTATTCAACCGCAGTTGAAAATACATCAGGGATTTGGCGTCACTACCTATTGTTTCACTTTGCCCGCTTTTCAGATGAGTCTCTCAAATATTCGCGGTATCTTTGTAACTTCACCCAAAACCTCTTACTGGGGAGAAAAAGTCAATGATATTGAGATTAACCGTAAAAAATATGCACTTGATACTTTTCGCAATGCAAAACTCAAGGAAGCTCAAGAACAGGCAAAACTTACCTTGAATGGCGATACCGCAATACTGGAAGTGGTAATCACAGAAACGAAAGGAGTTTTCTCCAGCGGGGGCGAACTGTACTGGTACTATGAACAATCAGAAAATGTTATCGCTCCTCTGCGCTATTTCTGGGGAGAGAAACTAACAGCAGAAAATACCATTAAAGGCAGTTTTGACGGGGAACACATACTATGAAACAGCGATTAAAAAATTTACTCAAAAAATGGTTTCCCACTATTCATCCTTTGCCAGCCAAACGGCTGGCACGCTGGGAAAAAGAGATTCTGGCAGTACCACCGGATATTAAGGATAAAGAAACCATTAAGCACGTGGAAATATTGGACTACCTTAATAATAAAGAATGTCATATTCGCAATACCCAACGCCGCGCTCGGAGTATTGCCTTAATTCCAGTCACATTGGGGATTATCAGCAGCCTCGTGTTAAATGTTAATGATTTTATAGAGTCAAGAAAAAAAAATGAAGTATGGATCCATGGCTGGGTAGATTTAGCAAAAAAAAAATATGGAGAAAATTTTTATTTACGCAATGATCTACCAGACTATATGGAGGATGCTCGTTATATCGGTAATGATAAAGATATCTCTCTCAGAAAATACCTACATTATCGCTATAACTTTTCTGAATATAGCAATGATGTTTTTATCACTGACATGATATTTCTGCTACTTTATCTATTGATTATTCCGCCTTTTGTCTGGGCCGTCTTCTTTTTACGCCGCCAGGCACCATTAATTATCGATCGCGAACGGCAGATCTTTTATACCTGGTATAAAGGTAAAGCCTATGTCGCTCGCTATCCACAAGTAGGAATGGCAGAAAAAACTAATATTCTGTTCCTCAAAGTCTACGGTCTGGACGAGAACAATCAACTTATCGGGCGTGGTTTTATCCCTAACGTCAGCAGTTATTCTTTTGCTTTCTTAAGTAGTGGTAATGATAAAGCGCTGGCAGTGGCCTTTATGGTGAAGTTTTTATTAAACGGCAAAGAAGCAGTCAGTAAAGTGGATTATAAACGCCGTGAGCCGCTTATCTGGTGGAGTAAAGATAAAAGACCCGCTGATTTAGAGGCACAAATTCCGTTGATTTTGGCCGAATTGGATCGCTTAGGTCCCCCTGATGAAGATCTTTCCGAATGAAACAACGATTAAAAAACTTACTCAAAAAATGGTTTCCCACTATCCATCCATTGCCAGCCCAACGGCTGGCACGCTGGGAAAAAGAAATTCTGGCAGCACCGCCAGATATTAAGGATGCAGATACCATCAAACATGTGGAAATACTGGATCGCCTTAATGATAAGGAGTGCTGGGTTAGAAATCCCCAGCGCCGTTTCAGGAGTATTAACTTGATCCCAGTAACTCTGGGAATTATTAGCAGTCTGGTGTTAAACGTTAACGATTTTATTGAAACATGGCGGGCAGCGGAAAAGAATCTGCTTTGGTCTGTTAATGATGCAAAAAAAGATTATGGTGATAAATTTTATCTGGATCCTGCTCTACCAGATTTTCTTAAAAAGTATGAATATATTGCTCATGATAAAGAAATTTCCTTAAGAAAATACCTGTATTATCGCTATAACCATTATAGATATAGCAATAATATTTTAATAACTGATATGGTATTTTTATTGCTTTACCTACTGATTATTCCACCCTTTGTATATTGTATATTTTTTTGGAAGAGTCAGGCACCACTAATTATCGACCGTGAACGACAGATTTTTTACACCTGGTATAAAGGTAAAGCCTATGCCGCCCGTTATCCACAATTAGGTATGATGGAAAAAACCAATATTCTGTATCTCAAAGTCTACGGACTGGATGAAAATAATAACCTTATCGAACGTGTCTTTATCCCTAATGTCAGCAGTTATACTTTTGCTTTCTTAAGTAGTGGCAATGATAAAGCTCTGGCAGTCGCCTTTATGGTGAAATTCTTATTAAACGGCAAAGAAGCAGTCAGTAAAGTGGACTATAAACGCCGTGAGTCGCTTATTTGGTGGAGTAAAGATAAAAGACCCGCTGATTTAGAGGCACAAATTCCGTTGATTTTGGCCGAATTGGATCGCTTAGGTCCCCCTGATGAAGATCTTTCCGAATGAAAGCAGCATTAAAAAGTTTACTTAAAAAATGGTTTCCCACTATTCATCCTTTGCCAGCCAAACGGCTGGCACGCTGGGAAAAAGAAATTCTGACGGTTCCTCCAGATATTAAGGATGCAGAAACCATTAAACATGTGGAAACATTGGACTATCTTGATAACAAGGAATGTCATATTCGTAACACTCAACGCCGCGCCCGGAGTATTGCCTTAATCCCGGTTACACTAGGATTAATTACTAGCCTGTTATTAACAGTGAATGATTTTATAGAAGAGCGAAAAAGTGCTGAATCTAATCTTCGTGATTGGATAGAGTTGGTAAAGGAGAAATATGGCGAAGAGTTTTATTTGCGCAATGATTTGCCCAATTATATGGAAGATGCCCGTTATATTGGTAACGATAAAGAAATCTCTCTGAGAAAATATCTGCATTATCGCTATAATTATTATAAATATAGTAATGATATTTTTTTAACTGATATGGCATTTTTGCTACTTTACCTACTGATTATTCCACCTTTTGTTTGGGGTGTGTTTTTTTCTCTCCGACAAGCGCCATTAATTATAGACCGTGAACGACAGATTTTTTACACCTGGTATAAAGGTAAAGCCTATGCCGCCCGTTATCCCCAAGTAGGCATGGCAGAAAAAACTAATATTCTGTTCCTCAAAGTTTATGGCCTGGACGAGAACAATCAACTTATCGGGCGTGGTTTTATCCCTAACGTCAGCAGTTATTCTTTTGCTTTCTTAAGCAGCGGCAACGATAAAGCACTTGCAGTCGCCTTTATGGTGAAATTCTTATTAAACGGCAAAGAAGCGGTCAGTAAAGTGGATTATAAACGCCGTGGGCCGCTTATCTGGTGGAGCAAAGATAAAAGACCCGCTGATTTAGAGGCACAAATTCCGTTGATTTTGGCCGAATTGGATCGCTTAGGTCCCCCTGATGAAGATCTTTCCGAATGAAAGCAGCATTAAAAAGTTTACTTAAAAAGTGGTTTCCCACTATTCATCCTTTGCCAGCCAAACGGCTGGCACACTGGGAAATGGATAATTTATTGAAAAGGAGAAATTGATATGCCATTACCACTTCTTGCGCCAGCGGATACACAAACAATCGCTTCGTCCCGTACCGAATGTAAGAAATGTCCGGCAATTGGCAACGTTACGATGGTTTGGGAAAAGACCACATCGTATTCAGAAATAACCATTGCCTACCAAACAAAAATTGCCGGGACGATATACAACCCTGAATTAAACCTAATTGAAACCTGGTTATGCATGGATACAAATTTTGATGGTTGGAAACCTGCACAATGCTTATTTCTTGAAGCTAAGGCGAATTACGATCAATTTTTTAAAAATGGGGAACCTAATGGTTTTTATCGTAAGGTAAAGTTAGGTAAGAGAAAACTGTCTGGACATGATAGTATGTTGAAGCAAGCCAGAAAACACAACGAAGTATGTATCGCATTAAATAACATTCCAAAATCTCACTGGCATTTTCTACAACCTGTATCTTATTCATATTTTACAGAGGCTTTTGCTCCATATCTCAATATTAAAACTTTTAATACTATGATGTCTTAATAACCAGAATAACTTATAGGAGAATTGAAATTTGTTCATTATACACCCAAGAATAAAATTATTTTATGATCTTAGAGAAGCCATCACACTGGAATTAGCATTGGCCGATACGTATCAGTTAATGAATCACATCAATAACCTCAGTAATAATTTAAGTGGTTGGCATTTACCTGGATATAGTGAAGAAGAAATTAGAGAAAATAACGTATTTAATGAAAATGGCATTACTGAGTATGCTTTAAAAGAATTCAGGGGAATTTATGAGAATGACGGAAGATCTATTATAGTGTCACTATTTGATAATCCTATAATTGATAATTCTGAAGGTGAAAAATTAGAAAATAATATTACATATATTGGCCAGGATGATATTCATTCCAACCCTAATAGATTGGGGAAAACTAATATATCTATTAACCTTGCACTTGAAAAAGAAAAATTCAACACTAAAAACTTTATCGATTTTATTAAACATTTAGTTTCTCATAGATATTCTCCATTTATTATGATAGATACTAGAGGCTATAGGTTAAATCAAAAACAAATTTTCCCAGACAGAATAAGTGCAGGCTGGATGCTCTATTTACCAATTGAAATAGATCCGACTTTAGTTCCAATGGCGGAAGAAATAATATCTATTTCTGATAAAAATGACAAAAAAGGCTCATTGATTATTACGACAAAAGATATTTTTGATATTGAAAATCAAGAACATATCAATAAAGCCAATGATATTGAAATCTGCTTGCGGGATCTACAAATACTACCATTAATATCAGAGATATAAGTATGACAGACAAAGCTGTGATCCGTTTAAACGACCTAACCGATCATGGTGGTAAAGTCATTACCGCCATTGATAATTACGTGTATCAAGACGTGCCTATTGCTGCTAACGAATATTTTGCCAAGGCTTTTGATAAATTTATTAACATTAAAACATTTAATACACCTTAAATGTAGATATTTATTTTAAAATTAGGATTAAAAAGATGAGCATAATACACGCTAGAATAGAAATGTTTTATGATTTAAAAGAAAAGATAACACCGGAATTAGCATTGGATGACACATGCTGCATCATGCAACAAATAAATAAGGTATCTAATAGTTCAAGTAGATGGTATCTACCAGGATATGATCTAGACGAAATAAAAGAAAATAATGTTTTTGATGAAAGTGGCATTACTGAATATGCCAAAAATCAATTCAAAGAAAGTTATGATGAGAGTTTTAAATCTATCATAAAAACATTATTTGATGTTCCAGGTGATGTAAAGTTAAAAAATAGAATCATATATTCAAGCCGTGACTATAGTAATAGGCTAGGAAAAACGGATGTAAGCATTGATCTTAGTTTTGAAAAAGAAAAATTTAATCATTCTAAGTGGACTGATTTCGTAGATTCTTTAGTTAGCAACCATTACTCTCCAATAATCATGATAGATGCCAGAGGATATTCTCTAAAACAAAAACAAGTTTTTCCAGATAGGGTTTATACCGGTTGGATGCTCTACTTACCAATTGAAATAGATCCGACTTTAGTCCCAATGGCAGAAGAAATAATATCTATTTCTGATAAAAATGACAAAAAAGGCTCATTGATTATCACGACAAAAGATATCTTTGATATTGAAAACCAGGAACATATTAATAAAGCCAATGATATTGAAATCTGCTTGCGGGATCTACAAATATTACCTCTGATAACAGAGATATAACTATGGCAAGCAAAGCAGTTATCCGATTAAACAACCTAACTAACATTTAAGCAAGGGTGAAAATAAATGACTACATTATCATTAAATATGAAATTATATACAGATTGGAAAGAACCATTAACTCCAATAATAATTCTTACCGATTTATATAAAATTACACAACAAGTAGATATATTTTTTGGACGCCATAAAACTTGGTATTTACCAGGAGATACTCGTCAAGAGTCTTTACAACATATTGCTTTTGATCAGCAAGGAGCAACAAAAGAAGCAATAAAAGAGTTTGAAGAAGATTATACAGAAGAAAATCCTATAGTTATTAAAGGTATTTGGGATGGTGAAGATGATGACCATTCATGTTCAATTTGTTATATGAATTATCGTCGAGATAGATTAGGAAAAACCCAAATAGATTTTCATATATCTATTGAAGAAAATAAATTTCAGCTATCACAATTAATCAACTTTATTAATTTTCTGATTTCTACTCATAATGCACCTTACATTATGGTAGAAAACAATGCATATAGAATAAAAAGAAAACAGGTCTTCCCAGATCGTTTAAGTGCTGGCTGGATGCTCTATTTACCAATAGAAATAGGCCCGACTTTAGTTCCAATGGCAGAAGAAATAATACCTATTTCTGATAAAAATGACAAAAAAGGCTCATTGATTATTACGACAAAAGATATCTTTGATATTGAAAACCAGAAGCATATCAATAAAGCCAATGATATTGAAATCTGCTTGCGGGATCTACAAATACTACCATTAATATCAGAGTTATAAATATGACAAACAGAGCTGTGATCCGTTTAAGCGACATAACCGATCATGGTGGTCAAGTCATTACTGCCATTGATAATTACGTGTATCAAGGCGTGCCTGTTGCTGCTAAAGGTGATTTAGTAAGCTGTCCTAAACACAAAGGGGTTTTTCCTATTGTGGAATCTCGGTTCGACACTGGCTAGCAAAGTAAATTCTCCCATAGTGAAAGCACTGATGAATGGCACACAAGTGCCTGACATCAATACTGTGGTGGTCAGCCAGTTTTCCCGTGTTGCCGGTAGTGTCACGGGATACTCAGGAGCAATTATATTCTTCTATGATGCAAATAACGCTTTCAAAGTGGGTAATAAAGTTGAAGGTTATGGCTTGGCAGCACATGGTATTCAGATATTTGAATTACGTATTTATGCCGCTGAAATGGGGCACCGCATGCCGGTTCGTCACGAAGTCCATCAGCTTATTTTGCAAGGATTCCGCGAACACGGCATTACTCTGCCATTCCCGCCATTTCAAGCGAGTATTGATGTGATTGGTCGGGATATTCGCAGTGCGACAACAACTAGATCAGGCCGTAATCCACCACGTCAACCGGGTAGTTTGTAAAAAGATAATGAAGCACTGAACATCCGTACTTGAATCAACTCACCCTATTTCAGGCAGAATATGGCCTTTTACCGCCATTCTATGCTTGAAATAGGCTTTGCGAAGCAATTAATGTCGCGCCACAAGAGGTTTTCATGCCCTCCAGTGCGTACATTTGCCCATGAGAGCTGACTATTTTAGGCGTCCCTTCCACAATGGTTTGATTGCCACCACATTTTGGACAGGATACAGCATCCCCAACCCGAGCCGCTTTCTTCCCTAACACATCAACGCCTTCATCACCTGCTAACACCTTGCCACCATGCGAAGTCGAATCACCGACCAAAATAATAGAACGTGACATCTTTCCCTCCATTAACTTAATGATTAAATATTAATTTCAGCTGCTAACCTCTGGCTATCATGGCGCCACAACTTGATTAAAGAAAATTTATCTATACCCGTTATCTTTCAAGTTGCCTCTTTGTTGGCTGCACTCACTCACCCCGGTCACATAGTTATCTATGCTCCCGGGGATTCGCTCCCTTGCCGTCGCGATCCATCTTGAAATCCATTGGGTATAAATAAAACTCATTGAAATAAATTACATAATTATGTTAATCGAACACCTAAAAAATTTACATCATTAACTGTTTGAAACAAAAAATTGCACCTATTTAAATTATCAACCTTGATATCCATCAGCTCAAAATATAAATTTACATTAATATTTGATCGGAAAAAAGACAAAGGTAGATATGAAAAATTTTGAAGACTTCTATCGGGAAGCACTTTCACAAATAAAGCATGATCTGAGTAACGCAGCGCAAGAGCATCCACACCTTGCTCCATTTACCTCCGAATCTGGCGACCCGGATGTTCTCCGATTATTGGAAGGTTTTGCGCTTACAACTGCCGGTATTAAGCAGAAAATTGATGATGGTTTCCCGGAAATCATTAACCCTCTTCTACGAAAAGTATGGCCGATACCTTTACATCCGATCCCTTCAACCAGCATTGTCCAGCTAGATATTCAACCGGGCAGCATGACTGAAACCACAAGCATTGCCAAAGGCAGTAAAATTTCCGCCATACAGCAGAATCAATCCATTACATTCAGAACCACTCAAGATATCAATATTGAGCCCATCACTTTGGTCCATAAAACGCTGACACACAGCGGAGACAAGAGCCTGATATCACTGACCTTTCAATATCATGGGCAAGCTACCCATTGGAAGACAGGGCAAGTCACGCTTTTTCTCGGAGA
>NZ_JBHFKT010000072.1:0-8575 GCF_042879335.1 Photorhabdus sp. RM96S
TCCCGTAAGTTAAGCATGGAAAATAAACGCAGGCTCTGTTGTTTAAATGATGATTATTTATTCGAATCCTTGAGTTTGTTTATATAATGAGCTTTGATGCGTTAGCCCTGATAATACTACCGACCAAAGAAACAACTGTGATGATAGATGCCACTTTAATAGGTTCATGGTGAGATATATAACCAATAAACAATGATGCCAGTCCTGCACTACCTAATTGCAATGTTCCCATTACGCCGGAAGCTGTCCCAGCCGCTTGAGAATGCGTGGCAATTGCCGATGCAGTACCTAGTGGCAATAAAAAACCATTACCGAAAGTCAATACTGATATTGTTAGCACAGAAGTTATCAATGGGTAGGAACTAAAAAACATTTGTATCGTGAAAGCAATACCTCCAACAACAAAGATGAGATAACCATGAGAAATTGTCTTTCTCACGCCCTGACGGCGACTTAATTTTTTAGCCGTAAGATTACCCAACACATAACTTAAAGAGAGCATTATATAGGTGTAACCAACATATTTTTCTGGTAATCCCATAGCTGTAAGAATAAATGGAGATTCAATCAAATAAGAAAAATATGCCGTATAAGCGAAGCAAGGTATTGCTGCATAGTAAAGAAACTCTTTATTTATTATCACTTGGTAAGTACTAACCAATACATTTTTAATACTTAATTTTTTGCGTTTATTTATTGGTAGTGATTCTTTCAGAACTAGCAAGCACAATATAAGCGTGACTGTTATAAATAAAATAAGAAATAAAAAACAGGATTTCCAGCCATAATATTCACTTAACATACCGCCGATCATTGGTGCGATAGCGGGTGACATTCCCACAAAAGGGAAAATAATCAGATACAAATTGGCTGCCTCTTCTTTCTCCATCAGATCACTAATAATGGCACGACTTAATGTAATACCAGCACAAGCGCCTATTCCCTGAAATAAACGTAATAATAGTAACTCACTAATATGTGTACTGTAAAAAATACCGATTGTTGAAATCAACCATATAATCATCCCAGAAATAAGAACCGTTTTTCTTCCTAAACAATCACTTAATGGCCCATAAATAAGTTGAGAAAAGGCTATACCAAATAGAAATATAGTTATTGTACTTTGTATACTAGATTCGCTAACGTGATAATAGTTTCCCATCTTACTCAAGGCGGGTAGAAATATATCCGATGAAACCAATCCCCCCATAGAAAGAAAAGCCATTAAAACGATAAATAATAAAGATTTATTTTTCATGGACCATAACCAATCAATATAATAAACATTATCCCTGAATAAATTCCGTATAAAATAAAAGTTATGTACCAGTTAAATTTACATTAAATGCACACAATCACTTATTTAATGAAAAGATCAAGATCTTGCATGTGAAAAGGTAACAAATTAATTTGCATATCACCTTGTGCTGCAAGAATTGAAGGATTTTCATAACAACATGAAAATTAAATCCCATTTACGCTTTAGATTAATAATTTTTTACTCTATAAATACCCCCTCCAAATATTGAGATACTTTTACACAACTTCTTTAATAATTAACTTTTACAAAAATAAATTCATGTAAATATTAATTAAAAAAATAGTAACACTAACATCACTTTTAGCAAACAAAAAAACATAGAATTTAAGTTCAAAAATGAATAAAAAAAATACAAAATACAACATATAATACTAAAAAAATCATTTTGAGATTCCAGCACGAACATGTACTTGCCCTTTTTGTACCAAGCACAATGCTGTCTGGACATCATTCGTCAGTGCGGAGTAGTGCCTGTTGTCATCAGTCAAATTAACGGTCGCTATTATGCCGTAGTTAACGTCAATACCTTTGAAGACGTTGACTCTGCGCTGCTTAAATATTTCCTGAATGAATTCGCATCTTGCCGTACAATCCTTCCCTTCCCATCTTATTTTATTACCGGAAGAACGAATGGACAGACGATTTGTTCAATCCCATAAAGAAGCACTTTGGGCCGTGTTCCTAACGCTTGCTTATCTTATTGGCTGGCTATTGACAGCCTATTTACCCAGTGATGCTCCCGGTGTCACCGGCTTACCTCGCTGGTTTGAAATGGCATGTTTGTTACTACCAGTTGTATTCATTATCCTCTGCTGGTTAATGGTGAAGTTTATTTTCAAAGAAGTCCCGCTGGAGGATGAGAATGCAAAGTGAAGTTATCTTACCTCTGCTTGGCTATCTTGCATTGGTATTTCTCCTGTCAGTTTACGCTTATCGACGCCACCAGAAAGGCACCTTCCTGACTGAGTATTTCCTTGGCAACCGTTCAATGGGCGGCTTTGTATTGGCAATGACCATTACTGCCACCTATATCAGTGCCAGCTCATTCATCGGCGGGCCAGGAGCAGCCTATAAATATGGTTTGGGATGGGTATTACTATCGCTGATTCAGTTGCCAGCAATATGGCTTTCCCTGAGTGTGTTAGGTAAAAAATTTGCCATTCTTGCCCGTCGCTATAATGCCGTCACCCTTAATGACATGTTATATGCCCGTTATGGCAGTCGTTTTCTGGTTTGGTTTGCCAGCCTAAGTCTTTTAGTCGCTTTTATTGGCGCGATGACCGTTCAGTTTATTGGCGGCGCACGCCTGCTGGAAACTGCTGCGGGTATCCCTTATGGCACTGGATTAATGATTTTCGGTATCTCTATCGCTCTCTATACCGCATTTGGGGGGTTCAGAGCGAGTGTTCTCAATGATGCCCTACAAGGGCTGGTAATGTTGCTAGGCACTGTTCTACTGCTGGTGGCGATTATCTATAAGGCAGGAGGTCTGTCAGAGGCGGTCGCCACATTACGAACAATTAATCCTGAGCTGGTTTCCCCACAAGGCGCAGGCCATATCCTTAGCGGACCTTTCATGGCATCGTTCTGGATACTGGTCTGTTTTGGGGTAATTGGATTACCTCATACTGCCGTTCGTTGCATCTCCTACCGCGATAGCAAAGCTGTTCACCGTGGGATCATCATCGGAACCATCGTCATGACGATCCTCATGTTTGGTATGCACCTAGCAGGCGCAATTGGTCGAGCCATTATTCCTGATCTGACCATTCCCGATCAGGTGATCCCAACATTGATGATCACTGTATTGCCACCATTCGCTGCTGGAATTTTTCTAGCCGCACCGATGGCCGCCATTATGTCCACAATTAATGCACAACTGCTGCAATCTTCTGCAACAATCGTCAAAGATCTCTACCTAAACCTGTTTCCACAACAAATCGTACAGGAAAAAAGACTCGCCCGAATTTCCAGTTTTTCTACCCTGATTCTTGGTTTGTTGCTACTTTTAGCCGCCTGGCACCCACCCGAGATGATTATCTGGCTGAATCTATTGGCCTTCGGTGGCTTACAGGCCGTATTCCTCTGGCCATTAGTACTGGGCCTGTATTGGGAAAAAGCCAATGCCTATGGCGCTGTCAGTTCGATGATTACAGGGGCAACAAGCTACACTCTGCTCGCGAGTTTCAATATCCATCTATTGGGCTTCCATCCGATCGTGCCATCGCTGCTACTCAGCCTGCTAACTTTCTGGATGGGCAATACCATCAGTCAGCGATTACCGCTAAAAGCGGCCAGACCACACTAAGTCGGTTTCTTTACCCTATTTTTTCAATTAAGGAAAATTTTTTATGCCTTGGATACAACTTCGATTAAATACTACAGGACAGCTCGCTGAATCCCTTGGAGATACTCTAATGGAAAATGGAGCAGTATCAGTCACCTTTCAAGATAGCCACGATAATCCCGTATTCGAACCCTTACCAGGCGAGACTCGTTTATGGGGAGATACAGATGTCATCGGGCTTTATGATGCTGAAACGGATATGAAAGCAGTTATCAGCCAACTCGAACAAGTTCCTCAGTTGGGTGAAGGATTTATTCATAAAATTGAGCAGTTGGAAGACAAAGACTGGGAACGTGAATGGATGGATAACTTCCACCCAATGCGTTTTGGCAACCGCTTATGGATCTGTCCAAGCTGGCGCGACATCCCTGATCCAGATGCTGTCAACGTTATGCTAGACCCTGGACTGGCTTTTGGTACAGGTACTCACCCAACTACATCGTTATGCCTGCAATGGCTAGACAGACTCAATCTGGAAGGTAAAACGGTTATCGATTTTGGTTGCGGCTCCGGCATACTCGCAATTGCTGCGCTAAAGCTCGGTGCAACGCACGCTATTGGCATAGATATCGACCCACAAGCTATTCAGGCCAGCCGAGACAACGCAGAACGTAATGGCGTTCTGGAGCGTTTAACGCTATATTTGGCGAAAGATGCACCAACTGATCTTGAATCTGATGTAGTAATTGCTAATATTTTGGCAGGCCCTCTACGTGAACTCGCCCCTGTAATTGGTGCATTACCAAAACCGGGTGGCCTGTTAGGTCTATCGGGCATTTTAACGAACCAAGCAGAAAGTGTTATTCAGGCTTATACAGATAAATTTGTAATCGATCCTGTTGCGGAACAGGAAGAATGGTGCCGGATATCTGGGGTAAAAATAACAACAAATTAGAATTATTTTATTTTGTTATAATTTCAAGTGCAAATTTTGATCGCTTATTGATGATAATCCGTGCTGTCAGCAAACTTGCTGGTAGAAAAATCCTAAGTGATAAACTTTACCAATAACATATAACACCATGTTATTTATGAATAATTATATTTACCACAGAAGAGAAGCTGGAAAAAAGTTGTGACAAATGACGATTTGCTCAAAGTTTGGCCTTTCATATTTTGCGAAAAATGCGTAATATACGCGCCCTTGCAGTCACAGTATGGCCACTCTTTCTTCGTCTATGCGTATCGGACAATACCAGCTGAAAAACTGTCTTATTGCGGCCCCAATGGCTGGCATAACTGACCGCCCGTTTCGGTCACTATGTTACAAAATGGGTGCAGGTATGACAGTATCGGAAATGCTTTCTTCCAACCCACAGGTCTGGAAGACAGACAAATCCCGGCTACGTATGGTTCACAGTGACGAACCGGGAATTCGTTCCGTGCAAATTGCTGGCAGTGATCCCAATGAAATGGCAGCGGCAGCGAAGATCAACGTCTCTAATGGTGCTCAGATCATTGATATCAACATGGGGTGTCCAGCCAAGAAAGTGAATCGTAAGCTAGCAGGTTCGGCTTTACTACGTTACCCTGAATTGGTGGAAAAAATTCTTTCTGCCGTTGTAAACGCAGTAGATGTTCCTGTTACGCTGAAAATCCGCACTGGATGGTCGCCAGAAGAACGAAACTGTGTAAAGATTGCCCAATTGGCCGAGCATTGTGGTATCCAAGCTCTGACGATCCACGGCAGGACTCGTGCCTGTTTGTTTAACGGAGAGGCAGAGTACGACAATATTCGGACAGCTAAGCAGACTGTTGCCATCCCGGTTATTGCCAATGGTGACATTACTGACCCGCTTAAGGCCAGAGCAGTGCTTGAATACACCGGGGCTGATGCCCTGATGATAGGCCGCGCTGCTCAGGGAAGACCCTGGATCTTCCGGGAAATCCAGCACTATCTGGCAACAGGAGAACTGCTGTCACCGATGCCGATTGGCGAAGTGCAGCATTTAATGAACGAGCATATACAGGAATTGCACGACTTTTATGGTCCAAGCAAAGGAGCCCGTATAGCACGTAAGCATGTATCCTGGTATCTCCGGGAACATGCTCCTGATGACCAGTTCCGGCGCACATTCAACACCATAGAGGATGCCAGCGAACAGCTGGAGGTGTTGGGGGCATATTTCGAAAATTTTGCGTAATATAAAGAAAAGAGCTGACAGAACTATGTTCGAACAACGCGTAAATTCTGACGTACTAACCGTTGCTACTGTAAATTCACAAGATCAGGTAACCCAAAAACCTTTACGTGATTCAGTTAAACAAGCACTGAAGAACTATTTTGCTCAATTAAACGGTCAAGATGTTAATGATCTGTATGAGTTGGTATTGGCTGAAGTGGAACAGCCATTGTTGGACATGGTGATGCAATACACCCGTGGCAACCAAACGCGCGCTGCCCTGATGATGGGCATCAACCGTGGCACACTGCGTAAGAAATTGAAAAAATATGGCATGAACTAATTAATTAACCGTTAGTTCATTAAAAAAGGCGCTGTACCTCTTGGTAAAGTGCCTTTTTTGCCAAATTCACCGGTAGAGGATTGATGCTACTGGAATAACAGCATTGCAATGCTCTTTAGCCATTGCATGAGGCTATATTGATAAAATATAACTTAGAATCTAACGCTTTCCCTTGTGCGTGGTAGCGATTTCACCATCTTTTTCAAGAAAATGACCGATCGATCCCCAAGAGAATATATGTCTGCTTATAGGGAACGTCGTTATTGAGGTAAGTCGTTATTGAGATAATATACAAAAATTGCCAACATCAAAATAGCTATTCATCAAAAGAACTATCCACCATATGAACATAGACGTCGGCAATTGCATCAAATAAAGAAGATAGCTAATAACATTCTACGTACATAAATATACCTTGTTAAAAGCTATTATTTTTCATCATCATTTATCAACTGATAAGATACAGCAATATTTGCTGCCTGACCAGCTAATGGGTTGTAATCACTGGACAAATATATCCCTGCAATATAGTGGCTTTCACCAACATAAAACTTCCTATATCGAGATGTTCCAGGCGAGCCCAATGACAATGAACGACCATCATTTAAAGTAAAGACCGCTTGATCAACAGCACCATTTCCCCATACTTCCAAACTGGTAATTCGACTACCATTCAGAGAAATAGATGACGTCTCACCAGATATTGTACCTAATTGATGGCGATTACCATCATCAAATACAACTGTCAGCCCTCCTACCCTCGCAGCCCCTCCAATACGCACAATATGTCCCGTTAACGAATCTATCTTTCTTCTTTTTCCTCCATTAAGAGCCGGTTTGAGAGGTGGAGTCATATCTTTCTCTGGAGTCAATGCCTGAATTCTGGCTTTTGCTGTTTGACGGTCAAAGAAAGTAGAATAACTTAAAACATCAACATAGATTTTATTATTTACCGACTCAGCTTCACTTAATTTATCCCAAATACTGATATATTCAATCCCATGTAAACGACAGTGACCATGAACAGACATAACATTATTTGCAACAGTGTCAGCCGTCGAGTTATTAAGAGCATCATTAAGCTCTCTATCATATATATTGTTAATATAACTATTAGCCTGTTCTACCGTCTTTTTAATTAATCCTCGGACTTTTTCAACATCAATATTACTAAGCCCAATTTCATCTTTTCTCTCTAAACCAGCAACCCAATATGTTATCTGCATCATAACCGTAGTAGAAAACATGGGTAATATCTGATAATTAACATCATCCGAAAAATTACTAAACTTTTTGTGATAGCCATCTATATTTTCTGCCAGGTTATTAAAAGCACTCCTCGCTTCTTCTGATCCTGGATGCTTATCAAGAAGATCAGCAACGGTTGCCATTCGTTCTTGTATATATGCAATATCACCAGCAAGGATACCTTTAATCGTCTTTAACGCAGACTCCTCTATCATCCTTTCAATTTGTTTGACAATCCCTTCCCATATATTTTCTTTCGATTGAGGCCAGAATAAACCGACTAAAAAAGATATAGCGGGACCAACCGAAGGGATAAAGGATATTCCCCCTATGATTGCATTTTTTACAATATCAGTAACATCCCACTCTAATGCACTCGTTTTTACAGCATATTCATTAGCCACAATGGTTCTTATGTCTAAAACATTTTCTGTATGCATAATGGAACCCTTCAATTAAAATAAGATGCTTAAACCAAATTTGCCGTCACATAAGCAACTTTGTCCGTGTTATTATAGATAACAAATTTACTATAATAAAAAGAGTTGCTAGGCACGTTTAACACCTTCTCTTCTCCTAATCCTACATCTATAGAACCAGACTCAAACCATTCAGAGGTAAAACTATGAGACCAGTAAAATTTAGCCGTAACACTATTTGATAGCCCTGTATTTACAACTCTCAGAGAGCTTCTGGATTCTGGAATTACTGGTGTATCTATTCTAAACACTTCCACACTGGCATGAGGTGATATAGTCACATCACTCAAAGGACCAACTGCATTTAAATCTTTATATACTGGAACAGGAGAATTAGAATAAAATTCTGCTTTCTGATCATCTGAATCAACAACAATGGTTATTCTAGACATATTTATTTTCCTCATTAAAATTTAAATAAAATATACTCAACTTGCATATAAATATTTTCAAAAACAGCATTACCACTTAATTAAAGATACTCTTTAACTATCATAGAACTACTATACCCGTCATCTTTCAAATTGCCTCTTTGTTGGCTGCACTCGCTCCCCCCGGTCACATAGTTACCTATGCTCCCAGGGATTCACTCCCTTGCCGTCGCAGGGCGGGATTCCACTTTGTATTTAATTTAATCAAAGATAAGTTGACTACGGAATTCCCCTGACCAAATGGCTCTTCGACGTTTAGCCGCCTGACTGTCTTTTATACTGG
>NZ_JBHFKT010000073.1:0-8230 GCF_042879335.1 Photorhabdus sp. RM96S
CGCGGATAAATTCGAAATCAATGGCAGCATCGACTTGACGGACCAAATGATTTTTAGGGACCAGCTCGTCAAGCGAGAGCGTTTCTGGCGGGAAAGTCTGGAGAGGGGGGGTCTTAACATGGTGGCAAGCTCCGTTGAGTGAACGGAACTTAATTAAAACAAAATGCCGGATAAAAAACCAGCACTTTGTCAATAATCTGATTAATGCTAATGTATGCATACATTAGCATTAATTGGCTATTCAGTAGAGGACGATGACAGGCTTTTTAATACCACAGGCGTGAGCATAACGGGTCAGCGTATCGATGCTGGCTTTCGTGATGTTATTTTCCATGCGGGAAATAACCGGAGGTGTAACCCCCATCCGTTCAGCGACCTGAGCTTTTGTCAGATTGTCATGTTTGCGCCATTCTGCAAGCAGCTCTCTGAGCTTCTCCTTGCGTTCTTCCTCATGCCATGCAGCACGATATTTGTCATCCTGCATCCACTCGTTATGCAGTTCTTTATGACTTACCAGTTTCATTAATTAAGTACCTCCGCTAACCGCTTTTTGGCGAGTTCGATTTCTTTCGCTGGCGTTTTCTGTGACTTTTTGATGAAAACCCGGAACATGATGATTGTATTGCCTTTATGATATACCCAGATACCTCTGGCTATGTCCGTTCCCATCGTGCGGATCTCAAAAAGTCCATCGCCCAGGGGCTTAGTGTCCGGTTCCCGCAATAATCGCGCGTCAGATTCAAGCTTACCGATAAGTCGGTCAAATTTAACCCGAATCCTCACGGGCAATGCCGTGGCTTCTTCCCTAGCTTCCGGGTGATAAACTACGTTAAACATATGGCCTCTCTTTTATAATTATATTAGTGTATAGGCTAATAAATGGCAATGAAAATTAACCTGTAAGCTAATTTAAATCAGAGGGGTAACAAATTATGAGGACTGTATTTCCAGTTAAATATTATAAGGGTGAGGGATTTGTTGAGCGCAAGGTTGAACTCGACGATCAGGACATCGAGGAAATTATTCAGGACTGACTAATGAAAGCATAAAAAACCGTGGGGCAATCATTTAAATGCTCCCCTCGGATGGCCGTTCTGAATGGCGAGCTAAAAGGCACAATTTGAACGTTGGTATCCCAGCATCAAAATTAATGAGCTAGTTGGAATATGGTTGATGGTTCTACATTAGCCATAGCGGCATAAACGCCAATGTAGTGCCCCACAGATTTTATGCTCTATATTGGAGTGTAATTTTCATTTTTTCATGTTGAATTTTTTATCGTCATCCTCTCTGGTTTTGCCCAGTATGCTTCCCTGTATCGGGTAATCATATGATTAGACTCTAATCACGACCTGAATAAGTCGCATTTCTGTGTCGGTTGTTTTGTCAAGCAACCCGATAATACTAAAAGTACGCCAAGCACAGCGCTAAATAAAACAAACAAGGATGTTGTGTATGACAACTGAAATCCCTCCTCTGTCGCCGACGTCTGAAGCTGAAATTGACAGCTTGCGGCAGGCGGTTTCTCAAAAGACCCAACCCAGGTTGTTGCTAAAAAAATGTCTGAGATATCTGTCAATATTGCTTGTTATTGTCAGCATCGCATTGCTGGCATTCGTGGTACGGCAGCAACATCATCAGTTAGTGGAATTTCAGTCATTGATGCGAAATGGATCATTCCGGCATTTGCCTGATGAGGTGCAAAATCTGCACGAACGGCTTGATAAAGCGGATACCGGCTTTATCTCCTGTCAGGACTGGCAAATGCAAAATGACCGGTTTCATCAGGCATTGATAGCGCAACAGAGATCCGTCAACGACCAACAGAAACCGCTGGTACAGTCAGTGGCTGATTTAAGCCGTGCGCATCAGGATCTTACCGAAGCAGTAAGTGTATTGAAAAATACCGTGAAACAGCAGGAAATGCGCGTTGACGCATTAATCACGTGGAAATCTCAGCAGGAAAAGCATGCGGGTAAAAAAGCGGGCACACCTGATCGGGAAATTCTTCGAACAAAGAAACGGATAGTGGCTCCTTTCATGCTTTCTGGTATTGAACGTCGGGGAGAACAAGTTTATGCCGTTATTATTCCACGCGACACAGATCCTCATTCTCAAATATCTCAAATGCGCTTACTGACCCCGGGTGAAAGTGCATTTGAATGGACGTTGGTCAGTATCTCCGATCATCAGGCTTTGTTCCAGGTACAAGGGCATCGTCAAACCCTGTCAGTCAATGGAGGGTAATGATGAGAAAAGATTTTTTCAGCCAGAGGAAGGGGGTGGTGCTGATTGGCGTTGTTATGTCTCTGTCAGCTTCGGCAGCACAGGTTGCTATCTCTGAACAGACAGAAACGGGAATGAAAGCGACTCAGCAACAGGTCACGCAGGCTGAAAACCACCGTATTCAGGCGCAAATGTGGGGGCTGACAGAAGCAGAGTTTCAGCGTTATCAGCAATTGATGCAGGGGCAACGGGGCATTCAGTCTCCTGGGCTCGATCCGTTGAGTGCATTGGGCATTGAGGCAGAAACAGTACAGGAGCGTCAACGTTATGCCGAACTGTGGGTTAGGCAGGAATATGTTCGTACTGAAAAGGAACTGGCGTTCCAGCGGGCGGTGGATGCGGCTTGGAAGCGTCTGGCGCCGAATATTTTGCCGGTTAATTTAGGGAAGGGGGACGGAATCGCACAGGGTAATCAAGGGCGGCTGGCGTTATTTGTGAAAGAGGATTGCGCGGCTTGTGATGCCCGGCTGGCTGCTGCCTTGTCCGCTGACCGTGAGGTGGATATTTACCTGGTAGATAGCGAAAGCAACGATGATGTTTTACGTACCTGGGCAGGTAAACATCATATTCCATCAGAAAAAGTCCGTAGCCGAAAAATCACGCTTAATCATGACAAAGGGCGCTGGCGACAATTTGGTCAGGGGAAAATGCCGGTCGTACTACAACATGAGAATGACGGATGGCGTGTGGTGGCATTTTGAGTCTCGTTGTTGCGGGCAGCCTCTTTTGGGTGACAGAAGGTATGGCCGCGGCGGTAAAACAGGTCGTCCCGCCTGGGTACCAGCAGATTGCGCGGGTGCATGGCGTACCTGCTGAAGTGCTTTATGCGTTGGCACTGGCTGAATCGGCAAAACGTTTGCCACAGGAGAAACATGAACGCCCCTGGCCGTGGACGCTCAATGTGGCTGGAAAAGGTTATCGTTATGCAACCCGACAAGCGGTCTGGCAGGCGTTGCAGGGATTTATGCGCAGCGTACCCCTCAAACGTATTGATGTGGGGATTACTCAAGTGAATTTAGGCTGGAACGGCCATTATTTTCGTTCTTATTGGGATGCCTTGGACCCCTATACTAATCTTCATGTGGCAGCTCGTATTCTGAAAACCTGTTATCAATCCAATCCGGGTAGTTGGTTGAATGCGGCAGGCTGTTATCACCATCCCGCTGGCGGTCAACCCGCGAGTAAGTATCGGAAAATCGTCGCACGTAAACTGAGTACGCTAGAGACCCGATATCCTGTTTTGTCCACCAATATTGCTGTAGTTAATACGACACAGACCTGGATTGAACCGAAGGAAAAATAAAGAAGATGTTAATCCATAACTTAATCCGTTATCGCTGCCGTTTATTTTTAATGATGATGATATTGACGCCCTGTTCTCAGGCTGCACTGACTATTGTGGCTGATTTAGGTGGACAATCTACAGCAGCGTATTTTGATGCCATTAACGCTCAGGACAATGAACCGACGACTTCTTCAAATACGGAGGCGACCCCGCCAGATTTGACCGAAGGGGGCATTTTACCGGTGGAAACGCCGGAATTGTCTCCCGGACCTGTTGACGCTCGTCCGTTGCAATTGCCAGGAATGGGAGCGTTGTTCATGATTGGGGATGATGCCCGGTCAAAACAGTGGTTGAAGGAAAATTTGGTTGGCCTTCGGAAAAAGCAGGCGGTGGGGTTGCTGGTCAGTGTGCGGGATAAAGCACAACTGGATGAACTGCGTCAGCTTGCAGAGGGATTAGTATTAGCCCCCGCTTCCGGCAGTGATTTGGCCCGGCGGTTGAATTTGCGGCATTACCCAGTGTTGATAACCGATATCGGTTTAACTCAGCAGGTGCGTTGATGTGGCCCCGTCACCCTATACTATCCGAACTGATGTTGCCATACAGTTTCCCGGTGCTTTTGTTGGGATTGTTGTTGGCAATTGTGGTGTTATGGCGGGCTAGATGAGCGATCGTTATGTGATTGAAGCACGGTTACGTCCGGCTGTTGAGTTGAATACCGCTGTTGTTTCGGCGGTTGCCGCCGGTGTCTGTATCGTAGCGCCGTGGGCTGTGGCATTGTCACCATCGGTCAGTTATGTCATGGCGGCAGGTTTTGGCATGTTATCAGGTCTCCGATTCCGGCAGGGGTTACATATACTGAACTACCGGCGCAATATCCGGCGATTGCCCCGTTATGTGATGGCCAGCCACCAGGTACCCGTCAGTCATCAGAGATTGTTTCTGGGGAAAGGGTTTCTTTGGCAACAAAAACATACACAACGATTTCTGGATACCCTGCGCCCGGAAGTCGAACGTTATGTTCAACCTTCCCGGTATTATCAATTAGCGAGGGCATTTGAGCAGCGGTTTGAGTACCCATTGCCCTCTTTATGTCGTCTGACGCAACGTGATTCCCCGTGGAACCCGGTGAGGCCATTGCCGCCGGTGGGGGGCAATCCAGCATTGCATGGCATTGAACCGGATGAAGTCAATGTGTCAATGGATTTGCGTGAGCGGGTCGGGCACATGTTGGTCCTCGGTACAACCCGTGTTGGTAAGACCCGGCTGGCAGAGTTACTCATCACGCAGGATATCCGGCGGGGTAATATCACGATTGTGTTTGATCCGAAAGGGGATGCAGACCTGCTAAAACGCATGTGGGCGGAAGCGCATCGTGCCGGGCGGGAAGATGAGTTCCAGGTGTTTCATCTGGGCTGGCCGGATATTAGTGCTCGCTACAATGCTGTTGGGCGTTTTGGTCGGGTTTCAGAAGTCGCTTCTCGTATAGCAGGACAATTGAGTGGGGCGGGTAACAGTGCCGCTTTTCGTGAGTTTGCCTGGCGTTTTGTCAATATCGTTACTCGTGCTTTGGTGGCTCTGGGGCAGCGACCAGATTACACCCTGATATTACGTTATGTCACCAATATTGGCGAACTGTATGAAACTTATGCTGAAAAAATTATCAGGCAATGCCTGCCTGTGTTATGGGAGCAGGTAGAGAAAAGTCTGGGTCTGCTGACGGAAGACGATTTGCCACGCAATATGCAGGGGCAGACGAATGCAGTGAAAATCTGGGCGATTGAAATGGCACTAAGCTCAGAAGCGGGGAAAAAACTCTACGATCCGATACTGGACGGGTTGCGCAGTGCGGTTCGCTATGATCGCACCTATTTTGACAAAATTGTGGCATCCCTGTTGCCATTACTGGAAAAGCTGACCACGGGGAAAACAGCTGCACTGCTGGCACCAGATTACACGGATATGAACGATCAGCGTCCCATCTTTGACTGGCAACAGGTCATACGTAAGAAAGGTATTGTCTATGTAGGACTGGATGCTTTGTCGGATGCAGAAGTCGCTTCGGCAGTGGGTAATTCCATGTTCGCGGACTTAGTTTCTGTTGCGGGTCACATTTACAAATTTGGTCTGGATGACGGTTTACCAGAAGGTAAAACGAGAAAACTCCCCATTAGCTTACATTGTGATGAATTCAATGAGCTGATGGGCGATGAATTTATCCCGCTGATTAACAAGGGTGGTGGTGCCGGGATAGAGGTAACCGCTTACACCCAGACTTTGTCTGATATTGAAGCACGTATTGGCAGCAGTGCTAAAGCGGCGCAGGTAACAGGAAATTTTAATACTCTGGTTATGCTGCGGGTCAGGGAAAATAACACCGCCGAGCTGCTAACCCGTCAATTGCCAGAGGTGGAAGTGTACACTAAAACTTTGGTCTCCGGGATTACCGATATTTCCAGTCCAGAGCAAGGCGGTCATTTTACCTCTAATACTCAGGATCGGGTTAGCACGATCAGAACGCCGTTAATTACGCCTGCCGAAGTGATTAACTTGCCGAAAGGTCAGGCATTTGCTCTGCTTGAAGGGGGGCGGTTATGGAAGATCCGCATGCCGTTGCCAGCAGCCGATGATGATGACCTGATGCCGATAAGTCTGCAAAAAATCGCTGATGATATGCGTAAACATTACCGTACCAGTGAATCCTGGTGGTCAGCGGGATCAATGCCAAGTGACAGTCAGATTGATTTCAATGTGATGTTAAATCCAGCGTTGCTGACGCCTGATGGGGAAGCTGACGATGACGCAACAGAACACTAAATCGCAGCAGATGCCAGCGAAAAAATCAGGTCCGTTAAAAACGGTCCTGTGGGATATGCCATGGATGCTCATTGGCTTCCTGCTGGTATCGTTGTTTTTTAGTTTGGTGATTGAATACCTTGGGATAGCCTTTTTCTGGACGGAACAGGGAGAGAGACACAGCCAGCAAGTGATGATCACGGAAAGCGGTTGGTTGTCTAAAGAATTTACCCGCAGCTTACTGTTATCAGAGCCCGCGACTACGCTCAGTATCGGGTTAAAATGGAGTTATCAGTGGGTGTTTGTAGACAGTGGTGCACTGGACTGGATTAACCAACAGCATACAGTACAAGCTCGGAGCCACTATGAGATGGTGAGAGAGTTGAGCGATTGGAGTGTATTACTGGCGGAAAGTTTGCGGAAGTACCTGCTGGCAACGGTATATGTGACCGTAACCTTTATTATCCGGCTCACTATTCTGGTGTTGTCTTTGCCATTGTTTGTGATGGTTATAGGTGTTGCTGTTGTTGAAGGGCTAAGTCGACGTGACTTGAGACGTTATGGTGCTGCTTATGAGTCGAGTTTTGTCTATCATCACGCCAAACGGTTTGTGAAACCGGCGTTTTGTGTACCCTGTCTGTTATATCTCTCCTGGCCATCGGCTGTGTATCCCAATTTATTATTGTTACCCGCAGCTCTCCTATTAGGGATTGCTATTACTGTGATGATGAGTACTTTTAAGAAATATCTTTGAGGTAAAAGCGGTATGATGTGGATTTTAGGGTATTCCCATAGTATTTGTTTGGAAAATCAGTGTACTCGACTATGCGATTTTCAATGAGCTTAATGACCAAAATGATCTGGTGCGTAAATTTAGCATTTCTATCCAGTGGACTTACATTAGATTGACGAACTTTTAAAAGGGAGTTGGAATTGTTTTTAGAATAAATTATTCAATGAGTAATAATAATGAGTAAGATATACCAATCAAGTCTGTACGAGATTAGTCAGATGGCAGATTGAATATGATTTCTCCACGTTATGTTTCATGTTCAATCTGTCTTATTTTTTAGGTGTAGGAAAAGTGATTGTAATTTACCTTCCATAATTTTCTTCTTTATCCAAGCAAATATTTGCTAGTAAGTGGTTTAAGGATTTACTGTTGCTCCGTTCTGCGGGCTAGCATTGACAACCCGACAGTATTAAAAATAGCATATTAGTATTTATACAATGACGTCCTTAGGACGTCATTGTATAAATACCAACTTATTTGTCAAGATATTTAATATTATCCATAATTTCATGGAATTAGATGAGCATCAAGGAAAATAATTATTTGACTTTCTACACCTACCTGTGTATAAGTCCTAAGGACTTATACACAGGTAGCCTTATATGATGAATGAAACTATTCCTCTCCGGGAAGCTCTGTGGCGAACATTACTCAACAAGTATGCTTTGCTTTCGGCTGCCTGATGGTATAGGGCTACACCGGATTCAACATCATAAGCACTGACCACATGCAGGGCTTCAAATAATGTCCCCTTACAGGTTCCTCTCAGGGTTTTTCCATCAATGGCGATAAGACTTTTTCCTGCCCTGACCCGACGCTGGTTGATCCAGGCATAAAAGGCTTCAACCAGTGTATCTTGCTCTATCATTTTGATAATATTAGCAATACAGTGACTACGGGGAATACCGTGAGTAAAATGCGTGTATTGTTTAAGCCACTCGCTCTGTAACTCCCCAAATTCCCAGGGCACGAGCATACTTTGACTGCTATTCATCCAAAGAAAACTCTTGCCCGATAATCATCGCACCAACCCGCTTTTTTAAGCTTGTTCCTTTGGCTCGGTGCCCCGC
>NZ_JBHFKT010000074.1:0-8133 GCF_042879335.1 Photorhabdus sp. RM96S
TTGCGGGGCACCGAGCCAAAGGAACAAGCTTAAAAAAGCGGGTTGGTGCGATGATTATCGGGCAAGAGTTTTCTTTGGATGAATAGCAGTCAAAGTATGCTCGTGCCCTGCACCCCGGTCACAGAGTTATCTATGCTCCCGGGGATTCGCTCCCTTGCCGCCGCGATCCATCTTGAAATCCATAGGGTAGAGGTTATTTTAGGACAATATGCCGGAATGACATTCCGGCATAAAAATAATATTTTTCAACGAATTTTCTATATTCTGACAAAACGTTATCTCTATTTATACTTCAGCGAGTTTTTTATTCACTAGCGCATCTGCTGGCCGATTTATATAATTTCTGAATATCTTCCTTACCAGATAAATAGGACCTACACCTAGGATAGAATAAGCCACTTTAATTAGGAACTGGGCGATAATCATTTCTTTTATGATATCTATGCCGAGAACACCATAGAAAGCGATTGAACAGAATATGATACTGTCGAATGCTGAGGCGATAACAGTACTGGTTATTACTCGCAGGAAAAGATACTTTGAGTTTGTGAGAGATTTTATTTTGCAGAGGAGATACGAGTTTATATTCTCAGAGATAAAATAAGCAAGAGATGATGCCAGTAATACAGATACGATACTATTCACTATTCCATTATAAGTCGCACTAAACTCCCATCCAGGAACACCTGGCATCAGTGCGGTTCCCCAAAGCCCTAGAACAAATAATAAGTTCGCGGCAAAAGAGATAATAATCGTTCTTCTTGCCAGACGTAATCCATAGAATTCGTTTAGAATATCGACCAGTAAGAAGGTTATAGGGTAAATAAAAACCCCAGGAGGCGTGATAATATTAAGGATCGGGATATGAATGGGCTTCACACCACATATGGTAGAGAAAATATAGATAACACTGAGTGCGATGCTAATGAGTAAATAGGCTTGCCATGAACGCTCATGACGATCCCCAAGTTCATAAGCTGTTACGATATTACTGTGGCTGTATAGTTTCCGGTATATCGTACTGAGCTCATGTCTGCTCAGATCTTCTGAAATATCACTGTCAGCGAGCTCTTTTAACCCCATAGTAATGGTCTTACCTGTCGCTAGCACCATGACATTTGCCGATAATTTACCATACCTTGAAAATCCCAGTAACTTAAACTTTTGATTTACCGTCATTTATAGTCTTTCTCCTACTATGTAGCCTAAAAAATAAGCATTTTTGTAGGGTTTCCTATCGAGGCTGTCATCATTTTTCTCTTGCCGGATAAAGAACCCAATTTCCTTAGAGTAATACAATAATGGTGTATTGGTGACTAATGCGGGGGGACGTTTTATAATGATCACCTCACCGGGTATGAATGTATCTTCTATTGCCGATTCGACTTTAAGAGCCAACATGTTTGATTCATCACCAAAGAAATAGGTTAGCGGATACTCGGTAACAAGCTGACCTATTTTTTTCTCAGAAACGGCTAAAAATTCAGATTGTGGAACAATAGGGATAGCCGAAGGATTCTTATTGCCTTCGGTTGAAAGTGTTTCATTGAGGCGTTCTAATTGTTCAAGGTCATAATATTCTATTTCTTCACAGGAAACACCGAAAAAATCGGAGATCCGAAGAACAGTAGATTGTTGAACGTTATTGACTTGTCCTTCCAGGATTTTATAAATCGTGGTACGGGTCAATCCTGTTCGATTGGAAAAAGAGCTCTTGGTTTCTCCACGGGTACGTATCAAATATTCTATATTTTTAATGATATTTGTTTTTCGCTGTGCATTAGACGTTTTCATGAGAATCCTTTATATAAAGATAACAGCATTACTATATTACTTGATGATATTGTCCAGTGTGAAAAAACCACTCATTGTGATAATTTCTTGATTTTACTTTTAATATCTTATTCTTATGATTATCTATATTAGCACATCCTATATCGGAAAATGCTCATGGATTTACCCTTATATTCTAAAAATGAAAGTCAAATCATATAATTAAGTGAAATTCATTATAAAGTTTACACAAAACTGAACTTTATGTTTATTTTTGTGTTGACTTTATGGATTTTATTATAATAATGTTAAGTTGTGTTGATGTGTTTTTGGAACATCAGATAGCATCAAACAAAATATTATTCTTATAAATCTCTCGGGGAAGAGCTACTTTATCCTTCGAGTTTGGAAGTGGATTATTTTTTAGCACTAGGGAATTTCAAGAAAATAGAGGAAGTTAAATAAACATCAGGACTGAAATTAGTAAATTAGTAAATTAATAAAATGATAACACAGTTAAAACACCAGGAAATGGCAGTATAAAGATGCTTTGGAACAGCAATCGATTGAAATTGTGGATGATAGATACAAAGTAAGTTTTTCGATCGAAAATAGCCAGTAGAATATTGGACGTTTTACGAGGGCAGTGTCGATTTGATATTTATGTATCTATCATTTTTTTGAGCGGTCACGATGAAGTTTGTTTTGTAGAATAGAAGATATGTTGATGTGAATTCATTTGATGATATTGAACCTGCTATTGCTGAAAGCGTAGGAAGCAGAGAATCCTATTTCTGCTTAGGTAAAATACGACTCTCCCCTTGAGAAACAGATTTCATACGGAAACTGTTCACCAGCTATTTCTTATTGAATAAAAATTCCAATCTAACTCATATTTTTTACTGTTGTTTGGGGCAGAAAAGGCAGTTTTTTTCGCTCATTCTACAGAAAAAATAGACAATTATCTACCTTTAATGCTAGTGATATTGAAAGAATATAATTTATTGATATTTAATTTCCGTGAGAAAATTCTTACTTTTTCAGTGAATTTATTCATTTTTTTGAGAGGAAAAATTGAGATAAAGGTTAAAAAAATAGTAAAAATTTTTATCGGTAGAGGATACCTATTTTGTGGCATGATGTTGCAACCTCGTACAGTTAATAGGGTTTGTAGAGTTATCCACTATTCCTGTGGATAACCTTGTGTATTAGACTTAGAAAAGTTACGCGACGCAAGAAAATACGCGGCTTTCGTCAAGGTTGATGTTATTCTCGTCTTTGTTTTAATTTTATTAAATATCAATAAGATAACTAAAATCAAGCCCTGTCTGACCTGTGATGATGTCCCATGTTGTCACCTTTCAGCCAATCATATAAAAAATGGAAAAATCAAGATAATTTTGGGGATAAAATGGTATTTATTTTGATATCAACGGATGTTTAATTGATAGGGAAATGACCTACTTGAGTCGGTTTTTATAAAATCAACTTGAAGCTGGTTTTATATCCAGTATTATAGATGAATTAATGTTAGGAAAGTGAGATACCGATGAGTAAGGTGTTCAAATTACATTCTGACTTCCAACCGGGGGGTGATCAGCCAGAGGCCATCCGTCAATTACAAGAAGGCTTAGAAGACGGGCTTGCCCACCAGACTTTGTTAGGGGTTACGGGGTCGGGTAAGACATTTACTGTCGCTAATGTGATAGCCAATTTAAACCGACCAACGATGGTACTTGCTCCGAATAAGACACTGGCGGCTCAACTTTACAGCGAAATGAAGGACTTTTTCCCAGAAAATGCCGTAGAGTACTTTGTTTCCTATTACGATTATTACCAGCCGGAAGCTTATGTGCCGAGTTCCGATACTTTTATCGAAAAAGATGCTTCCGTGAACGAACACATTGAACAAATGCGCCTGTCTGCCACAAAAGCTTTGTTGGAGCGGCGAGATGTGATTGTCGTTGCGTCTGTATCGGCTATTTATGGTTTGGGTGATCCTGATAGTTACCTGAAAATGATGCTCCACCTGACCAACGGTATGATGATTGATCAACGCTCCATTCTGCGACGTTTAGCTGAATTGCAATATACCCGTAATGATCAGGCATTCCAGCGCGGGACATTTCGGGTTCGTGGTGAAGTGATTGATATCTTTCCGGCTGAATCTGATGAGCATGCCCTGCGCGTTGAACTATTTGATGATGAAGTAGAACGGTTATCACTGTTTGATCCGCTAACGGGACAGATTCAATATCATGTTCCGCGATATACCGTTTATCCGAAAACCCACTATGTTACTCCGCGTGAGCGTATTATTCAGGCAATGGAAGCGATTAAAATTGAGCTTGAGCAGCGGCGTAAGGTATTGCTGGCAAATGGTAAACTGCTGGAAGAACAGCGTGTTACGCAGCGTACCCAATTTGATTTGGAAATGATGAATGAATTGGGTTATTGCTCCGGCATTGAAAACTATTCCCGTTATCTCTCTGGCCGTGCCGAAGGGGAGCCGCCGCCGACACTGTTTGATTATCTCCCGGTTGATGGTTTGCTGGTAGTGGATGAATCGCACGTTACCATCCCGCAAATTGGTGGGATGTATCGAGGGGATCGTTCCCGCAAAGAGACGCTGGTGGAATATGGTTTCCGTATGCCTTCTGCGCTGGATAATCGACCACTTCGGTTTGAAGAATTTGAAGCACTGGCTCCACAGACCATTTATATTTCGGCTACGCCAGGCAAATATGAATTGGAAAAATCCAGTGGCGATGTGGTGGAACAGGTGGTGCGTCCGACGGGTTTGCTTGATCCGGAAGTAGAGGTGCGTCCTGTAGCGACACAGGTTGATGACTTACTGTCTGAAATCCGTATTCGAGCGGTGAAAAATGAACGGGTATTGGTCACCACATTGACTAAGCGAATGGCGGAGGATTTAACTGAGTATTTGGAAGAGCACGGTGAACGGGTTCGCTATTTGCACTCGGATATCGATACTGTCGAACGTGTGGAAATTATTCGGGATCTTCGTTTAGGTGAGTTTGATGTATTAGTGGGAATTAACTTGCTGAGGGAAGGGCTGGATATGCCAGAAGTTTCTCTGGTGGCTATTCTTGATGCGGATAAAGAAGGTTTCCTGCGGTCTGAACGTTCATTAATTCAGACGATTGGGCGTGCTGCCCGTAACCTGCATGGTAAAGCGATCCTTTATGGCGATAAGATCACTGATTCAATGGCAAAAGCTATTGGTGAAACGGAACGCCGGCGTGCTAAGCAGCAGATATTTAATGAAAAACACGGTATTGTTCCAAAAGGTCTCAATAAGAAAATTAGTGATATTCTGCAAATTGGGCAGCCAGCGGGTGGTAAAAGAAAGGGCAGAGGTAAAGCGGTCGCCACAGCGGAAACATTCAGCAACTTGTCTGCCAAAGAGCTGGAAAGTAAAATCCGCGAGCTGGAAGCGAAGATGTACCAGCATGCGCAGGATCTTGAATTTGAACAGGCGGCTAGTGTTCGGGATCAGGTTCAGGCATTGCGTGAGCAATTTATTGCCAGTTCTTAACAATTGCCCCGTAAATCCTTGCCCAATGCGAGGATGTCGCAAAAGGCCAGCATTGAAAATAAACCCGCAGAGATTTATCGCCTGTTATTGGGAGTGACAACCCATGACAGGCTAAATTTTTCGATTGAAAAGGAGCGATTGAGCGATTTATTAATTAAAGAATTCAATATGAAAAATCGGAACTGATAGCGATTAATTAGCTATTTTATGTGATATTTATCACATTTTTTCATGTTCATATGACAAATATCGTGATCTTGTGGTCATAATATTTAGAGAGTGAAATTCTCTGTTATTTGTCTCCACTCCATCCTACTCAGTTGGACGCGGTCTATTGTTCTCTCTAACGCCACGTATTAAATGATGGCTATTTTACGCTGTCATTTTTTTACCGCGGAACAGACCGCCGCTATTTAAAAGAGCCGCATGTCATGGCTCATTTAATGGCTTCTTGCGTTATCCCCGTTTCAGGATAATGGTTCAATTATGTAAGGTTTCAAATATGGATGGATTAGTTTTCACCTGCCGAATTGGCGAACTGCCCCAAACCACTTTTCAGGTAGCGCAATTTACTTTACAGGAAGAGCTGTCGCAGCTTTATCGCCTGACGTTAAAAGTGGTGAGCTCACGTGATGACATTCCCCTGAATGAACAGCTGGGGGACAGCGCGTCACTGACCATTACCCGCAATGGCGTCACCGAACGGACCATTAATGGGTTGATAGCTGGTGCTGAACAGGGTAATACCGATGGTCGTCGCACTGTTTATATTTTCACTGTCCGCCCCACAATGTGGCTGATGACGCTCAATCAGGATAGCCGTATTTTCCATCGGAAGTCTGTACCGGAAATCTTAACGATCCTGCTTAAAGAGCATCGTATTTTATTTGCCTGCGATACGCTCTATAAACGCCATGTCGAACGGGAATACACATCTCTGTCACTCATCATGGGCAGCAATCTGTCGCGTCAAACGACGGGGGCGAAGGGACGACACTGACAAACGAGGTCGCCTTTATTCCAGGACGACTGGACTGGCGGCCCCCTTACCGCTATAAACCCCTGGCGGACGGTGATGAAGTCGCCACGGTGGTCGGGCCGGGAAGCGAAGAGATTTATGTGAACGAACACGGCGCGATACGGATCCATTTCCACTGGAACCGTTACGATAAAGCGGACGACCTCGCGTCTTGTTGGGTACGGGTGGCACAAGGCTGGAACGGCAACGGTTTCGGTTTTATGGCGATACCGCGCGTCGGGCAGGAGGTGATCGTCAGCTATCTCAACGGCGATATCGACCGTCCGATTGTAACGGGGTGTACCTACAATGGCCTCAACCGGCCGCCTCTTGATTTACCGCTGGAGAAAACCCGTACCACCTTTAAAACCCGGACTCGCGGAGGAGAGGGATTTAATGAACTGCGTTTTGAGGATGAAAAAGGCAGAGAGGAAGTGTTTATTCATGCTCAACGGAATATGAAAACGCAGATTCTCCGGGATAAAACCACGCAGATAGGCCATGACCAACAAACAGAAGTGGCGCATAACCGCACGGCGATAATTAAAAACGATGATGATGAAGCCGTGCAGGGCGGCCAGACGCTTGAAGTCGGTCAAAATCAGACGGTGACCATTAAAGGTCAGCAAACCCTTTCCGTTGGTAAAAGTCATCAATTGAACGTCACCGATAACCAGCAAATTACCGTGGGTAAACATATCACGGTGCACTCTGAAAGCGGGCAAATCACCATTGGGAACGCAGGCGGGCAGATAGTCATTGATCCAATGGGCAATATCCGTATCGAAGGGGTCAGCATCACCATGACCGACCATATCACCGGCAAGAAATCCGCCGGCGCGCTGTTTGACTACTCCGCCCGCTATACCCTGCTCAGTGAGCAAAGCGATAAGCCGCTGGTGAATGTCCCCTACACCATTACCACCGGCGATGGTCAGGTCATCCCGGGTAAAACTGACGCGCTGGGCAGAACGGTGACTGTGCAGAGTGCGGCGGAAGAAAATCTGCAACTGCATTCACCGGAAGCAACACCCAAGCCGAAGCAAACCTTATACCGGGCCAGCTATGACACGCCGGTAGAGTATGTGATGGAATTTATAGAGGAATAAGTATGGCAATATCCAACAACGGCAAGATGTGCCCGGCTGTCACATCAATCACCTGCACAATGGAAATAGGCGTCTTTCCCGCCGATGAAGATCCCTGTTATCTGGCGGAAAAAGCCGAATACGCCCTGCGTCTGCCGGCAATGATTATCACCAAACTGGGGGCTATTCGCTTTCTTAATCAAGTCATTATGAGTGGGTTGATTAAGGTTGAGGAGCTTAAGCATGACTTCCTGTGGCCCTATAAAGCGGAAGTGGTGTTTGCTATCCGCGGGAAGAAGGATGTTCCTCTGCCTATGCTGGCGACCAGTCAAGTCTCTAAGCAGCGTTATGGTGATAATTTACCGCAATCCAGTAATCCGTTTGCCCGGCCTTCTGCCGAAGACGCAGAGAAATTTGGGGTTATTGGTATCCGTCGGCCCGATATTATTCTGGTTAAAGATGAAGCGCTCCGCTGGCCGGGCAGAAATGCTACCTATTTTGATGGCTCCGTACACCCCGATAATCTGAAAATGTTGATTGAGGTGAAATTTCCAGGGGATGAACTCACTAAAGGGCAACAAACTGATTATATCCAGATTGCAACAGAAAAACGCTTTGGGGTAATGCGCGTCGACGATAACCGCACAGAAGAGCAAAAACAGTATGATGAAGCATGGCGAAAACTTTATCAGCCC
>NZ_JBHFKT010000075.1:0-8065 GCF_042879335.1 Photorhabdus sp. RM96S
TTGCGGGGCACCGAGCCAAAGGAACAAGCTTAAAAAAGCGGGTTGGTGCGATGATTATCGGGCAAGAGTTTTCTTTGGATGAATAGCAGTCAAAGTATGCTCGTGCCCTGCCTCAATGTGGGCCCCGCATAATTCTCGCCCTTGCAGTTGTTTAGCTGCTTCCCATGATGGATTAGTCGTTTCTTTGCCGAAAGGCTCAAAACCTGTAATTAAAACTGTTTTCTGTGTCGTCATAGATAGTACCCTTATATGGTGGAAAGATTCTAACGTACCTAAACAATATGCATCCTATAAATGATAACCGTGATATTTTTATTTGACATACCTGTTATCTTTCAAGTTGCCTGTTTGTTGGCTTCGTTCGATCACCCCGGTCACAAAGTTAGCTATGCTCCCGGGGATTCGCTCCCTTGCCGTCACAATGCATCTTGAAATCCATAGGGTATACAGTTAATTTTTTAATATGTTCATCGTAAGAGAAAATTATTTTCAAAATAATTCAGCTTATTGCGTTGTTGGTTTATCAATGTTAAGAAAATATTTTAATAGCGCCGGTGATTTAATATTTGCTTAAGTTGATAGTTTATGGGAAATATTTTGTTTTATGACTGAGTTGTGAAACGATAATTTTTTCTTTGTGATGGGATGGATATTAACCGCTATTAACTCTCAAGGAGAAAATATTTCGATGAGATAGTCCGTGATATATTTTTCCCAGTACGTTTAAATATAATTAAACAATTGGTTGTTTTTTCCCATAATATGAACTCATTCAAGTTAGTTTATGGATGGAAGAAAACGCCCTGTTTTGTCCGTTTTGTGTTTTTTTTGTGATTTATATCTCAAAATAATGTACGTTTTTCTTTTTTATATTACTTTAAGGTGACATTTATCACTAAAAGATGTCTAAATGATCAATACAGTAGATCTCAACTAATTTCATTATAAATTCTTCTTGCTGAGGAGTCTGATATGTCTGATGTATTTCACTTAGGTCTGACCAAAAGCGACCTGCAAGGCGCAACGTTAGCTATTGTTCCGGGTGATCCGAAACGTGTGGAAAAAATCGCAAGATTGATGGATAACCCCGTTCATCTTGCTTCTTTACGTGAATTCACGTCATGGCGGGCAGAAATTGATGGTAAAGCTGTCATTGTGTGCTCTACGGGCATTGGTGGCCCGTCAACCTCTATCGCTGTTGAAGAATTAGCGCAATTGGGTGTGCGTACTTTTTTACGTATCGGCACAACAGGTGCAATTCAGGAAAATATCAATGTTGGTGATGTGTTGGTTACCACCGCAGCTGTTCGTTTGGATGGTGCCAGCCTGCATTTTGCTCCGATGGAATTCCCGGCGGTTGCCGATTTTGAATGTACGACGGCTCTGTACGAAGCAGCAAAAGATTTAGGTGCAATGGTACATGTGGGGGTAACGGCCTCTTCCGATACTTTTTATCCCGGCCAGGAGCGTTACGATACCTATTCTGGCCGTGTTGTGAGCCATTTTAAAGGTTCAATGGCTGAATGGCAGGCGATGGGGGTTATGAATTATGAAATGGAATCGGCAACTTTATTAACAATGTGTGCAAGCCAAGGGCTGCGTGCAGGTATGGTTGCCGGTGTTATTGTTAACCGTACTCAGCAGGAGATTCCTAATGTTGAATTACTTGAGAAAACAGAAAGTAACGCATTGGGGATTGTAGTAGAAGCTGCTCGCCGTTTGTTGTAAATCATACTTTTTGGGCCGGAGTATTCCGGCTCACTCTTATTTTGAATAGAAATCTGTTAATGTTTTAATACCTAACAACTGATTAAAAGTCATCATGATCACAACATCTTTATTGCATCCATCAGTGCTTCCCCTTAATGGAGGGATTAATTTTCGTGATTTAGGCGGTAAAAAAGTCGCGAGTGGTGGAAAAATCAAATCAGGCTTGCTTTTCCGTTCTGGTTCTCTGGATCGCTTAACAGAACAAGACCAATCTTTCCTGGCAAATAAAAATCTCTTTCAAATCATAGATTATCGTGATATCAGTGAAATAGCGGATAAACCCGATTTGATATGGAATGGCGCTAATTATCATCATGCTCCGGCCAATCCCTTATCTGATGAAGTGAATGCAAATCTGGAAAAATTGGCGTCAGAGATGTTGGAACAATTTAATCCTCAGGCATTTATGTTCCGTCTTTATGAATTACTGCCTCTAAAAAATTCAGCCTATAAGACATTAGTTAAATTACTGCAACAACCGGAAAAAGGTGGGATAGTCCAGCATTGTGCGGTAGGTAAAGACAGAACCGGTGTAGGTTCCGCGCTGGTATTATTTGCATTGGGGGCTGATTTGGATACGGTAATGGAAGATTATTTAGTGACTCACTCTACTTTGGCTCCTTACCGTGAATATCTGTTAAATGAGCATGCGAAAACCATGAGTGACGATGTGGTTGATAAATTCGCTTATGTTTATTCCGTGAGAGAAGAGTTTTTAATGACGGCATTAAACAGTATTAACCAGCATTATGGCAGTGTAGATATATGGCTGGAGAAAGATCTTGGCCTTGATTTTGCTGCTCGTAAGAAATTACAAGGTTATTTCCTTGAATAAAAAGTTGGTTTAATTCTGGTTAATGCAGCGGTGGTTAAATTGAATGTAGTATACCCGTTATCTTTCAAGTTGCCTCTTTGTTGGCTGCACTCGCTCACCCCAGTCACATAGTTATCTATGCTCCCGGGGATTCACTCCCTTGCCGTCGCGATGCATCTTGAAATCCATAGGGTATATTAATCAATATAGGAATTTGAATTTGAGCCTTCATGAAATAGTTGAGTTGGTAATCGCTTTTGTTAAAGCACACGATACCTGGATCATGCCGATTGTTTTCTTACTTGCTTTTGGTGAATCTCTGGCTTTTTTCTCCTTGTTATTACCTGCAACAATCATATTGCTTGGGTTAGGTGCATTAATAGGTGAAAGTGGCCTTAATTTCTGGTCAATTTGGTTGGCAGCCGCGATAGGGGCCTTTTTGGGCGATTGGGTATCCTATATCGCCGGTGCGTATTTTAAAGGTGATGTTGGTAAAATCTGGCCGATTTCCCGTAAACCACAACTGCTGACACGAGCGCATAATTTTTTTGAGCGCTGGGGTATCTGGAGCATTTTCCTTGGTCGGTTTTTTGGGCCATTCCGTGCAATTGTGCCATTAGTCGCGGGCATTTGTACCATGCCGTTGCGCTACTTCCAGATTGCCAATATCTGTTCCGCACTTATCTGGTCTTTTGGCGTATTAGCTCCAGGAGCATTTGGTTTGCAATGGTTAGTGAAATGGGTGAGTTAATTGGGAGCGGCTTCGCAGACTGAACCATCTGTATAAATCATTCTGGACATCTATACAGTGGCAATTTAGTTTATCTGGTCTAAGCATTAGATAGAGGAAGTACCGGTGGGTATCCAGTTGTTATATACGTTGATAGGTACACTTGGCGGTCTTTTGGGTGGTGGTATTCTCGTTTGGTTCTCCGTTCATCAACGTATTCAACAACAAGAGTTGGAATTACGGAAATTGGACAGCCAGCTTGCCGTTGCCAATGAGAAACTTGAACAATCCGCTTATTGGCGGGTTGAATGCGAACAATTGAACCAAGAATTGCGGGCTCAGAGAGAAATCAATAGCGTGCAAGAATCTGAACTGCGGGAAGTGACGACACGTCTGGAAGAGAGTCGCCTTGCGGCTGAAGAGAAACAGCGGTTGCTGATCAACAGTGAACTACGTTTGAATACTCAATTTGAGAATTTGGCTAATCGTATTTTTGAACAAACGGGGCGCCGTACTGATGAACAAAATCGGCAAAGTCTCAATACGCTTTTGGCACCATTTCGTGAACAGCTCGATGGCCTTCATCGGCAAGTACAGGAGAGTTTTGGTCAGGAAGCCCGTGAACGGCATACTCTTGCACATGAAATCCGTAATTTACAGCAACTCAATGTCCAGATGGCGCAGGAAGCTATCAATCTGACAAATGCCCTTAAAGGTAATAATAAAATTCAGGGAGATTGGGGGGAAGTGGTGTTGGCTCGTATTTTGGAAGCTTCTGGTTTACGGGAAGGACATGAATTTCGCACTCAGGTGAATATCAAGGTAGAGGGTAACCGCCGTTTCCAACCCGATGTTATTGTTCATTTGCCGCAAGGGAAAGATGTGGTGATTGATGCCAAAATGTCGCTGGTTGCTTATGAGCGTTATTTTAATAGTGAAGATCAGCATCAGCGGGAATTAGCTCTTCAAGAACATATCGACTCAATTAAAGGTCATATCCGTGGTTTGAGCCGCAAAGATTACCAGCAGTTGCCTGGGCTGAAATCGTTGGACTATGTATTGATGTTTATTCCGGTTGAACCCGCTTATCTGGTTGCGCTGAACAAGGCGCCTGAGCTGCTTGATGAAGCACTTAAATACAATATTATGCTAGTTAGTCCATCAACATTGTTGGTTGCTGTGCGTACTATTAATAACTTGTGGCGCTATGATTATCAAAGCCAAAATGCGCGTTTAATCGCCGATAAGGCTGCCCGTATGTACGATAAAATGCGTTTGTTTGTCGATGACATGCAAGGTTTGGGGCAAAGCTTGGATAAGGCTCAACTTAATTATCGACTGGCAATGAAAAAGTTGACTGAGGGACGTGGCAACCTGATAAGTCAGGCGGAGAGTTTTCGTAATTTAGGTGTTGAGGTGAAACGTCCGATTGATCCTGAATTGGTTGATAAAGCCAGCCAATCATTCTGCGCTAATGATTAATACCAGGATAGGGTTTTATCTGAAAGGCTGATACACTTTTATAACGCTTTGAATAAAAAATGGGCAAATAACATGGTAGACCAAACGAAACAAACCACGCATTTTGGTTTCCGTACTGTAGCAAAGGATGAAAAAGCAGGCATGGTGGCCGAAGTGTTTCATTCTGTTGCAGCGAAATACGATTTAATGAATGATTTAATGTCGTTTGGTATCCATCGTATCTGGAAACGTATGGCTATTGATGCCAGTGGGGTGCGCAGAGGTCAGAGGATACTTGATTTAGCCGGTGGTACCGGAGATCTGACCGCCAAATTTTCTCGCATAGTTGGTGAAAAAGGCGAAGTTGTTCTTGCTGATATCAATGAATCTATGCTGAAGGTTGGGCGTGAGAAATTACGTGATGTTGGTATTGTTGGTAATGTCAGCTATGTGCAGGCTAATGCGGAAGCGTTGCCTTTCCCTGATAACTATTTTAATTGTATCACTATCTCTTTTGGGCTGCGCAATGTTACTGAAAAAGAAAAAGCCCTGCGTTCTATGTTTCGGGTGTTGAAGCCGGGTGGGCGTTTATTGGTACTTGAATTTTCTAAGCCTTTGTTCGCTCCGTTAAGCAAAGCGTATGATGCTTATTCTTTCCATGTGCTGCCAAAGATTGGTCAGGTTTTTGTGCAGGATGCTGACAGTTATCGTTATTTGGCGGAATCCATCCGTATGCATCCTGATCAGGATGCGCTTAAAACGATGATGGAAGAAGCTGGCTTTGAACAGGTGACTTATACCAATATGACTGGCGGCATTGTTGCACTACACAGAGGTTTTAAATTCTGAGATGGAAAGACCATCACTGAGTACAGTTATTAATTCCACACTTGCGCCGGTTTTAACCGCAGTGATGGAAACATCGTTGAATTACCTGTTGTACCGTGAACCCGTGTTAAGGCCAGCTCGTATGCGGCTGGTGGACAAAGTTTTGTTGATAGAATTAAAAGAAATGAATACACCACTCACGTTGGTGTTCAGTGAAAAACAGGTGGACGTATTAAGCCAATGGGGTGAATCTGCCGATTGCACTGTTAAAACTCACTTTTCTGCTTTGCTTAAACTACGGGATCGCCAACAAATTTCCAAGTTGCTCAATAGCGGTGAAATGGTTATTGAAGGGGATATGCAGGTTGTTCAGCAATGGTCTGCTTTGTTAGATATGGTTGAATGGGATTTGGCCCATTATCTTTCTCCTTATTTCGGGGATATCGCTGCCGAAAGTATTAGTCAAGCCCTTAAAAAGGGATTTCAGTGTGTTTCCGGCTCAATGGAATGCCAGAAAAATTATCTGGCGGAAGCGTTAACGGAAGAATGGAAACTGGCCCCAAATCAGCTTGAAGTGGCTTATTTCAGTGAAGAAGTTAGCATGTTGGCCAAAGATATCGAGCAAATAGAACAACGATTGGCAGTATTAGAGGGAAAATATGACTCCAGGTGAATTAAGGCGCCTTTATTTGATCATACGGGTTTTTCTTTCTTACGGATTAGAGGAGCTAATTCCTCGGATTCGCCTAACTTGGCCTCTTCGTTTTGGTCGTTATTTGTTGTTCTGGATCCCAAATAGACATAAAGATAAATCACTTGGGGAGAGATTACGGCTTGCCTTACAGGAATTAGGGCCTGTTTGGATTAAATTTGGACAGATGCTTTCAACGCGGCGTGATCTGTTTCCTCCAGCAATAGCGGATCAACTGGCATTGTTGCAAGACCGAGTTGCCTCTTTTGATGGTGCTCTGGCGCGTCAATATGTTGAAACCGCTTTAGGAGGGGCATTGGAAACCTGGTTTGATGATTTTGAACCTATTGCTCTGGCCTCTGCTTCAATTGCTCAGGTCCATACTGCTCGGTTAAAAGAGAATGGACAGGAAATTGTTATCAAAGTCATCCGCCCTGATATTCTGCCGATTATCAAAGCGGATATCCGGTTAATGTACCGTCTGGCTAATTGGGTACCAATGTTATTACCCGATGGACGTCGTTTACGTCCTCGTGAAGTTGTACGTGAATACGAGAAGACGTTAATTGATGAACTGAATTTGCTGCGTGAAGCGGCTAATGCAATTCAACTCCGCCGTAATTTCGAAAATAGTTCAACGCTTTATGTACCGGAAATTTATTCTGATTATTGCCGTGAAAATGTTCTGGTAATGGAGCGGGTTTATGGTATCCCTGTTTCTGATATTGAAGCATTGGAAGCGCAGAATACCAATATGAAATTGCTGGCCGAACGGGGCGTACAGGTCTTTTTTACACAGGTTTTTCGCGATAGCTTCTTCCATGCTGATATGCATCCGGGAAATATTTTTGTCAGCTATGAACATCCTGAAGATCCGTTTTATATTGGTATTGATTACGGTATTGTTGGTTCTCTTAATAAAGATGATAAACGTTATCTGGCTGAGAATTTTATTGCTTTCTTTAATCGTGATTACCGGAAAGTTGCTGAGCTTCATGTGGATTCAGGCTGGGTTCCTAGTGATACCAATGTTGAAGATTTTGAATTTGCAATTCGTACGGTTTGTGAGCCAATATTTGAGAAGCCACTTGCTGAAATTTCATTTGGTCATGTACTTCTGAATCTATTTAATACTGCACGTCGTTTTAATATGGCAGTGCAGCCTCAGTTAGTTCTTCTACAGAAGACGCTTTTGTATGTAGAAGGATTAGGACGGCAGCTCTATCCACAGCTTGATTTGTGGAAAACAGCAAAACCGTTTCTGGAGGAGTGGTTACATAGCCAGGTTGGATTGCCGGCTGTTATCCGAGCGTTGAAAGAAAAGGCGCCTTATTGGGCAGAAAAGTTGCCAGAACTACCTGAATTAGTGTATGACAGTCTTCAGCAGCATAAACATTTGCAGGTGAGCATTGAGAAGCTATCAGGTCATTTGAAAGGGCAACAGATAAAACAGCGGCAGTCGCAGTATTTGCTTGGTGTTGGTGCGATATTGTTTCTCTGTGGCAGCTTGTTTTTGTTATCTGGCTTAGCAAATATTCCTTGGTTGTTTATAGGCGCGGGTACCGTTTCATGGTTATTTGGCTGGTGTCGTCTGAATAAAGTTGAGTAAAATTTGTCTTAGGTCAGATTTTTTTGAAGATTGGTTATAGTTCGTCGTATATATATACCCTAAAGATTTCAAGATGCGTCGCGACGGCAAGGGAGTGAATCCCCGGGAGCATAGATAACTATGTGACTGGGGTGAGCGAGTGCAGCCAACAAAGAGGCAACT
>NZ_JBHFKT010000076.1:0-8055 GCF_042879335.1 Photorhabdus sp. RM96S
GTCGAGTCGGATGGGAACGACTTTGGGAAGGTTGGTTTCGGCTGCAAACCCTGATAGACGGCTATTTGCTGGCTAAATCAGTTGATTTGGAGATCTGATCAAGAGACAGCATATGGCACAGCGTGACAATCGGAGCAATATCTACGGGGCGTCCGCGCAAATAAACGGGTATAACAGCCTTTGTTCGTTCAGTAATCAGAGGAGCAATGGTGTCAACATTAATGAGTTCATCCTCTCCAATATCAGCTAGGATTGGTTTAGCGCCAACAGCAACTATTGCCCCAACTGTTGCTATAAACGTATTAGCACAAGTAATAACTTCATCACCCGAACCTATACCTAAAGCTTGCAATGCAAGTAGCAAAGCATCTGTACCAGAATTGAGTGCGATGGCATGTGCTCCTCCACAACATTGTGACATCCATTTTTCTAATCTTGAAACCTCTTCACCAAGCACAAAATCACCGGTTGTCAAAACATTTTGCCATTGCTTGAAAATTAGTTCGGACAAATCGATAGCCTGCTCTTGAATATTGTTACATTTAATCATGCTATTGCCTTTTAAATTTTTCGAGTGATAGCAGAAAGTGCGATGGCAGTGATTCCAATAGCACTGACGATTGCAGTCAATGTTAGTGTTTCAGAATATCCCACTGCCGCACCGATAATTCCTGCTCCAAGATAAATGAATGGGTGTGCACCACTGGTAACAAAAGTATCTACCGCTACAACTTTTCCAAGGTCTTTTTCCGGAGAGAGGGTTTGCATAGCAGTAGTCCAACCAGTGAGCCAGGATGCTTCAACAATCCCAACAAACATTGCCCCCAGAATGACCATCCAAGAGAAGCCCCCCATGCCCAATAAAAGCATTGCGCTACAGAGAAATAAACCACAGATCACGGCAAGTCTTATTAGACGTTGGTGACCAGCAGTAAGTACTGTGATAACAGATCCAATACATGCACCAGCTCCCGAAGCTGCCAGACAAAACCCCCACATTGTATCACTGAATCGATCACTGATTGCGTATGGAGCAATGACTAAGAAAATAGGGAAACACAACACATTCAGGATCAATGTCGCGATAAATCCGAGTAACAATACAGAGTTACCAGTAATGACTGTGATACCGTTCAATACCTCACGTATAGAGAATTTATCATCGGAACCACGAATCCCTATATCGGGTATCAGGGCAGTAAAAAGAGCTGCTGCGAAAAACGTAATGCCATCAACCAGTATTCCCCATGCTGGTTCCCACAATATGATCATAACTCCTACTGTGGCAGGAAAAACTACTGCCACAAAGTTATCTACAAAATTCATGGCTCCATTTCCTGCCACTAAGGCTTGCTTGGGTAGCAAGTTTACAAGCAGAACTTGAGCACATGGGCGAGAGACACCAATGCCAATACCAAATATTAAATAGGCAAGTACTAATCCCCACCACGGGGCGTTTAACACAAGTAACATAGTTGCAGCAACTTGCGCCAACCCCCTGGCAGTATCTGTCGCAATGAGAATGTGTTTTGGTGACTTTCTGTCTGCTAGCAGACCTCCAGCGACAGCCCCAATGACTGTCCCTAATCCCACCGCAGCCATGACGACACCAAAAACCTCCCCACTAAGTTTGGCATGAATCAACGCAACAGGAAGGGCAGCTAAACAGACTGCATCACCAATCATTGACAAGCCTTGACCAATAAGCAATTTCCGGAATGATGAGGAGCGTAATGCCTCGGAATAAGGCGATACTCGTTCAGCGAATGAAGTCATTTGTTTCTCCGCAGATATAGATACGTCCATCTGGACAACATTCGGTAGCGAGTTTCTTCCCTCCACAGTAGATGTCAATGATGCCATCTGCAAGTACACTGACCATAAGTCGTTGCCCACAAAAATAAAGCATGAACCGATAGGAATCCCAGTCGGATGGTAACCGGGGGCGAAAATAAAGTCTTTTCTCTGCGACACGTAGCCCGGCTAAGCCTTCAACAAGCCCTTGCCATGCACCTGCGTAAGCTGAAAGATGTAATCCATTGTTGTAATTTAATATAGGGGTGAAATCCAGATTATATCGACTTGCGCGTGATATAAAATCGGCACAGACATCTATCTTACCTATATCCGCAGCAAGCACGGCATGAGGGCCATAACTGAGTGATGATTCATGAACAGTACGGGGCTCATAGAAGTTGAATGCTACTCGCTTGACTTCATCAGAGAAATCATCGGGGAATAAAGACATAAGCAGAACAACATCAGCCTGTTTTATGATTTTGGATGTGAAATTTTGCAGCTTTTCGGCAGAATACCGTTCATGTTCATTTATGAACTGCGGCCCATGTTTTTTTTCGTTTCTTAACTCAGTATCTTGAAGAATTGCATACCCATCGAATTCTTCCGGAATGGAAACGCCATCAATAACCATCCAAGGAAGATAGACATTTTCACTAATTGTTTTCCAATTCTTAATCTCGTTTGCAGAAATCTCGGGGAAGCATTTGTAGCTAATTAGCGAAAGTGCAAATTTTATGCACCATCTGAAAAGATAGTTTGTAAAAAAACTATTGTCTACATGATAATGATATTCATCAGGTCCCATTACTGAGTTAATAACATATGCCTGTTTTTTATCGGACCATTTAAATACAGATGCAGCAAATCTTGCACATTCTGCAACTATTTTATAACCACGAGTGTTCATATAAGCATCATCGTAGGTTACAGACCAGTATCTGTATAGGGAGTAGCAGACATCAGCAGAAATGTGTAATACTTCATCGACACTCCACTCACGCACGATATCAGCATCAGGATAGGAAAGGACATAGTGAGGTCCGTTTTCAGCGCCATGATCATTAGAAGCCTCTGGAAAACGCGCCCCAAAAAATCCTGTGGCTTTTGCAAATTCAATCGCTTTTTCCATACTATGGTATCGGTAGTCAATGAATGCTTTTGCTACACGTGGGTCATTCCAAGCCCAAAATATACATTTATGGAGTTCAGTATCAAAAAAAGTCGCTCCTGAATGATAAGGGCTAGTCAACCCCGAGCTGGTGAAATAAAACCCGACTCATGGTTATATGCACCAATACCATGCTGTAAAAGTTGGAAAAGTGCATATTTAATACCGAGTTCAATGGGTTTATCGGACGCATTGATTGTCACATCATGCTCTTCCCATAATTTATTCCACCTTGCTCGATGCTCATTCTGGGAGGAGATGAAGTTAAATGGCACTGGGGATATCTCAAGTCCTACACTGCAATCCTCTGAACGTACCTTCCAATGTATAAATATAGAATGATGTTCATTCTGGGAAAAGTCGAAGGTTACGGATGTTGCACAACTCTGTCCTAAACATGACCATGTGTTTGCGTATCTGGCAGAGAATAATTGAACATCATAGTGCAATTTTTGTTCTTTAGTTGTGATTATCGCGCTAAAACCATCTTTATTGGAATAACATTGATTAATATCATAATGACGAGCAACTAGCCAAGGAGCCGTGCCGAGGTATTCGTTACCAGCAGAAATATCAAGCCCGTAATCCAACCGTAATCTCCGTAGACCAATTTCAGTATTTAATTGACGTAATTCAATAACAGTTGAGACTTCAAGCTTATTGGGAATATCAATAAACTGCCTTATGATTAACTCGAATTCTCCTCCTCTTACGCACAAATATTCAGTGCTGGTAACAAATGCTGTATCGAGAGATAAAATAATTTTCGCGGCTCGACCATTTTTGTGAATTACTGGTTCACCAGTTTCGACATCATAAAGCCGGAGAATTTTTGGTGCTGGCAGTGATACTATTTCACGTGAAACCCCAACACCTGATGTATATACCTTGTCCATAAGTAGCTGAACCCGCTGAGCTCGTTCAGATGCTTTTGGTACGTGTGGTCGCAGTCCCATAAAACTATTAGCTAATGTTGTCACACATGAAATAAATGCTGACGAATCAGGGCCGACTTCAGATATATTTTCTTCTTTTCTTCCATAAGTGATGGTCAGCATCAAAGACTCCTTGATACATTGAAAGACCAATCTGTGTATTTCATATTCAGCATATTATGGTAGCAAGGATCTGTAAGAACATTTGTGCTATTAATAAACCAACCCGATTGCCATTTCTCACATATTTCCAAAACAGCATCCCGAATTGTATAAACAAATTGAAAATCCAGTTCATTTTGTACTAAACGAGAGTCTAATCGGTAAGATCTTGTGTCATTAGAAGCTGTTGTAGCAATAGGTACATTGGTATTGAAATAGCGATCAACAACATCTTTCACCTGCAATGCTATATCGCTCACAGTATGGTTTTCATAACCGACGTTAATGGCACTCCCACTGACTGAACCAAGAGAATTACGTTGAACAAGTGTTGCATACAGGCGAGTTAAATCGCAAATATGGACATTAGGCCGGTATTGATTCCCACCAAAAACGGTAATTTTTCCTTGTGAAAGTGCACTAGCAGTCAGAATATTTACAGTCAAATCTAAACGTTGTCTGGGAGACCAACCGCAAACTGTTGCTGCCCTCACTGCAATGGTTTCAAAATTTGGGCTTGTTAGACCGAAAAGAACCTCCTCGCCTTCTGATTTATATCGGTTATAGTCCGTGATAGGAACACAAGGCTGACTTTCGTCGACGATAGGTTGATCATTTATACCGTAAACACTCGCTGATGATGCGTAGATAAAACGCCGACACCCCAGATTCTTGGCACTTATCATGAGATAAGGAAGACAAGCGATATTTATAGATCGACTGACTTCCGGATCTGAGTTAAAACTAGGGTCATTGGCTACCGCAGCAAGGTGTACTACTGTTGTTACTCCCCGTAATGAATCTTCAACAATAGTTTTATCACGAATATCCCCCTTAACTAATTCCAGATGGGGATGATCAAGAAAGAAACTAAGTCCGTTAGGAAAGAATTGGGCATCCAATACTCTAACTTTATAGCCTGCAGACAATATTTTAGGTACCAGTCGCGAACCTATATATCCTGCTCCACCAGTTACAAGAATTGTTTCATATTTAGCTTGCATATCATTTCCTTATATTATTTCGACAATCGGAATAGAGATGTCATTAAGGGATGGAATAATAAAAGCGCGTTGGTCGGTAGCCATGGGAAGGAGTTCATTGCGATGTATCTGATAAGCTTGGATTCCAAGATTACAGGCTACGTCAATAGAATGTGGAGAATCATCAATAAGCGTGACCTCTTTTGGGGTACGTTCTTCAATGAGAGACAAAAACAACTCCTCTCGAGTCTGATCTTGTTTTTGCCTTACTATGCTTTGTTGATTGAGTATTATGCTTTCCTTACGTAGCATATCGTCAAATAGGGAAGATGCATTTTGTGAGGCTGTATAAAATTTAACCTCTTGAGACGACAATTCTACTCGCTTTAAAAGTCGTACTGCGTCATCGAAAAGTCGGGCGTATACAGAAAGCCTAAGAAATTCAGCCTGTTTGATTTCCGCAAGCATACTTATGTTGCCGTTGTTTAATCTATCCAGGCCCGAAAGCAATCCAGCCTTTTTTAAATCCAAAAGGCGTGAAGCACCTTCTAATCGAGGTCGTCCTGCGATATTGGCAAGATATTCTTCATGAGTAAGCTCCGTCAGCCCGAACTGATGAGCAGCGTTACGCCAGGCTTCGTAATGCGGAGTATCAATGAGTGTCCCATCAAGATCAATCAATAGAAGTGTTTGCATTTTTGCTCCACTATTTTTAAGAGTTTTACATACTCTTGCCCATAATTATGTTTGCGATACGAGAAGTTGAATCCATTACCTTGTCATCAGTGAAAGCTATACGCCCTCCATTGCTTTCAACAAATATTCGTTCTGCATTCAGTCTTAAATCCGTACTAGTGCCGTAATCCGCACCTTTAAAAAACACATGAGGACGAAGAGCGGAGAGGATATGTTCGGCGGTAGGTGAATCACTCACTATTACATGATGGCAGTAGCGAATCGATGCCATAAATTTGGCACGATGATAATCAGAAAAAATGGGACGCTCAGAACCTTTGTTGACATACTTATCAGCGGTAATTGACACGAAAAGACGATCAACCAGTAAATTGGCTTGTCGTAAATGGTGTATGTGACCAATATGGACGATATCAAAGCATCCGTGACACAATCCAATTGTCAGGCCATCTTTTTGGTAGCTTTCAGCAAGAGCTTTTAACTCGGTGACGCTGTTCAAAACGGTCATGTCAATGCCTCCTATGAAATAAGATATTTTGCCATTATGTTTAGATGTTCAGATTTCCCCCAATAATCTGGTATTTGCCCGACTATTTGGAATCCATTACGAAGATGAAAGAGATATGCAGCACGTTCTTTGTCAATGTTACCAATATCTAGACAAAGGTATTTTTTCCTAAGACTTAATGCGAATGCCTCAATTTCGCTATAGAGCAACGAAGCAACACCGTATCGACGATAATTTTGATCAACAACCAACCAATCAGCCCAAAGAACATACTTTGATGGTATTGCTCCCAAACTACACCCCATTGTTCCGATAACCGCCTCACCTTCAGTTGCAACAAACCGAATCTCCTCTTGATGCGGGTTTTCCAATTCACGTATGAATTGAATACTCGCAGATTGGGTTAGGTCATCCTCTGAACCAATTTGTGCTATGAGTTTAAGAACCGCTTCCATATCAGAGATGTTAAAACGTCGAATAAGAATTGTGCGCGTGCTTTTAATTGTCATGGTATTCCAGCCTAGTCAGAGCAGAATCCAACCGATCACATGCGCTATCGATCATTTCGGCAGTATGCAAAGCAGATAACGTCACGGGTTCTGGGCAATATGTTAGAGGTAATAGAAATCCGTATAACTTATATTCTGTTGACAACAAGCGGAATAATTTATGTGCGAATTTCACAGGGTAGGTATTTTCTATATCTTTCATTGTCTTTGGGCGTACTAAAGACCCGATATGAACACCAACTCTTCCTCCATAGCCATCAATATGACAGGGAATATTGTGTTGCTTAAAAATTTCTTTCATATTTTTTATGAGTTGGCTTTCTAAATTTGCAACATGTTGATAGAGGATTCCATCTTCTAAGTGCTCGATAACTGTCAAAGCTGCCGAAACCGATAGATATCTTCCCGTATTTGTGCCACTTATCTGTACAGGCCCACGCGGAGCGATCATATCCATATATTCAGCTTTACCAGCAATTCCAGCTATCGGCATTCCAGCACCAAATGCCTTACCATAAGTCGCTATATCCGGAATGACATCATAATCTTTTTGAGCACCACCAATATTTGCCCTAAATCCTGTTAACACTTCGTCAAAGATAAGTAATGCTTTATGCTTTGTCGCAAGTGCACGCAGGTTTTGCAGAAATCCCTCATCAGGTTTGATACAACCGATATTCAGAGCCACTGGTTCTAGAATAATGCCAGCCACATCACCAGAATATGTTTCAAATGCTTTCTGCACTGCATTTAGGTCATTCCATGGCAATGGCACAGTTAATTGACCTAATTCGGCAGGAATACCGGTAGTACCTTCAAGACGTTCTAGCTCACCATTTGCAAAAACAACACCACTTCGTGGAGAGGAATCTATATTCCATGTAAGAGTGTCATTTAAGCCATGAAAGTGGCCTTCAAATTTAAAAATAATGCGTTTACCTGTTGCGGCTCGAGCTATTCGAGTCGCATACATAGTGGCTTCTAGCCCTGAATTTACAAGACGTAATTTTTCTGCGCACGGTACCGTAGAGCAGAAGCGTTCACTCAACAATTGATGTTCTTCAGTTTCATATTGTTGAAGAAAACCACGTGATAGTGCATGAGTAATGGCCTTTCGTATAACAGAGCTATCATGACCAAGAAAACATCAGGGCAACCGCATGAATGATTAAATATCACTCATATTAGCAAAACCCGCCTGTAATACTCGCTCCAAAAATTGGGTTTTCATCCATATTCGTCTACGCTTCGCTTTAATGCTTAATTGACTCGTTTCTTTTTTCAGCATGTTTAA
>NZ_JBHFKT010000077.1:0-7185 GCF_042879335.1 Photorhabdus sp. RM96S
ATTAGATATGATTCTGGAAGGGGCGTTAAATCTGTCATTTAAATATGCCAGTAATGAAGAGCATAAAATGGAATTTCAACTGGGGGATATGGTAAGAGGCACGCTAGCGATTAAAGCGGAAACCAATATTCAGGCGGGGTTTAAATATTATCTGGTGGAAGGATATTTTAAAGCGGAGGCGGATATTGAAGCGGAAGGATGTTTTGAACTGGATAAACAGGATAAGGAGTTATCTCTGGTGTTTTTCCATGAGGGCATCACCGCCAGTTATTATGTGGAGTATGGGGTTGGACGGGGAGCTATTAAAGATAGTACCGGTTCTGTCAGTCAAAAAAATAAAGCAAGGAATAATAAACAAGAAAAATGGGAGATATATCCGAAGTTACCAAAAGAAAAGTCGACATATAAATTGAGGTTATTGCAATGAAAAAAGTTGTTTTATTTTTTATGGCGTTATTTTCAATATCAGCTTATGGGGAAAGTACAATGGATAAAGTTAAATATATTAGCTATTTAGAAACTCATCGGGCACGTTGTGTCCTTAGAGTCAATGGAATGTATACTCTAAGTAATCTGCATTCAATTACCGGCACTATATCAACGGGGTATAATATTGCTCCGATATTGCAAAATGGTAAGAATACCATCTACATCGAAATGGCTCCATTTAGTGATGCAAAAGAAGGATATGTTTATAAAGATAAGGATGCGGAGTGTAAAGTCCGGTTGGTAAAGGTGACACCTTACCAGTCAGATGAAATCACGAATATTATTGCCAGTGTGGCAGATAAAAATGGTGTAGCAGAGCCTAATAGTATGAAATCCGTTAATTTTAATACCGATACAGCGCAGTATAGTAAAATTACGGAAAAGAATATCGAGAATGAAGGTTTTTATTATGCAGAGAGAACGGTTACGTTAAATGATTTACCTGCTTGGGCTTGGACCACCTCTGCACCATTACCGGTGACAGAAACAAGTGCAGAACTGGTTAGAAAAGCCTATGAAGATGTTTGGCAAATGTTGAAGAACCAGGATTTGGAGTCACTGAAAACAGCCTATCAATTAACATTATGTGAAGAATCTCAGGCGAATAATAGTACCGAGCAAATTTATTTTGATTCTCTAGATTTTAAACATTATTTTGATAAGGGCTATCAGGCAGTACCGATAGATTGGAGTAAATATAAATTAGTACGTTATCTCAATGGCCGATTATTCCGGTTTGAAGTTGTAAATAGTATGAATTCTCCGTTACTAATTGAGGATAAACATAATAGTGAAGATGGATTTACATTTAACCCATTTTTCTCTTTAATCAATGGAAAAGTGGTCATTTCGAGATAATCGTGGCCTTTTTTGGATAACTCAGTATTGACTGTTTTTTGCAGTTAATACTGGGGAGTAAGGAAATATAACTAAAATAGAAATCAATATACAAACTGAGGTTATTGCAATGAGAAAAGTTTTTTTATTTTTTTATGGTCCTATTTTCATTATCAGCTTATGGGGAAAATACAATGGATAAAGTTAAATATATCACTTATTTAGAAACTAATCGGGTACTTTTCAGATTTAAAGTGAATGGAATCAATACTTTATATAACTTTAGCTCTATATTTGGTACTATATCAACCGGATATAACATTGCATCGCTATTACAAAATGGTAAAAACATTCTCAGTCTTGATATGGGGCCATTAAGTGCTAGGGATAATAAATATATTTATAAAGAAAAAGACGCAGAGTGTAAGGTTAGGTTAGTGCGAGTTACACCTTATCAATTGGATGAAATTACTAATATTGTTACTGAGGTGGTAGATGAAAATGGTGAATTGAAACCGAACAGCATGCAGTCCATTGATTTTAATATTGATACTGCCCAATCTGGCAAAATCATGACGAAAGAATACCCTAGTGAATTTTATTATCATACTGAGCGATCAGTTACATTAAATAATTTGCCCGTCTGGGTTTGGACTACGGCTACGCCTTCGCCGGAAACAGCAGCAGGCACGGAGTTAGTTAAAAAAGCCTATGAAGATATCTGGCAAATGTTGAAAAATCAGGATTTAACGGCACTGAAATCAGCCTATCAATTAACGTTTCATGAGGAATCTCAAGCCAATGACAGTACTGAACAAATCCATTTTGATTCGTTGGATTTTAAACATTATTTTGATAAAGGCTATCAGGCTGTACCGATAGATTGGAATAAATATAAACTGGTACGCTATATGGAAGGAAGATTATTCCGATTTGAAGTTAAAGATGGAATACAGTCTCCATTATTAATTAGGGACAAGAATGGCGAGAATGGATTTACATTTAACCCGTTGTTCTCTTTAATTAATGGAAAAGTGGTTATTTCTAGATAACTATGGCCTTTTTAAAATAACTCAGTATTAACTGTTTCCGATAGTTAATACTGAGAGGTAAGGAAAGACTATGCTTTCGATTAACATGAAAAGCGCCGTTTGTGATTGTAAAACCCCGGACCCTTATATTCACAAAATTAGTGTTAAAAGTCGGGAAATGGGTTTTTCATTATAACCAGATTGAACCGATAGGGGATATTTGAGTGGTTGATGAAGCGGGTGGTATACCGGCAGCAATTTCATTGGTGGGAAAACAGTGTCTGTCTGACAATCCACACTGTCTATCTCTTTTTTATTGCGTTATTTTTACGATTTTCTTCATAAAATAACTGGCGGGAAAGAACCTTAATCCCCATCTATTTGGGGAATATTGTTTTACATGCAGATTTATTTTCAATTCATTATTAATGGGTAGATTCACATAATAAGTGCAACATCGTTAATCTGGAAGTAAACATGTTCGTATTCCCTTAAATAATTCATTCGGTGTTTTCCCACCCCGTGTCTTTCGGGGACGATGATTTAACCGGTTTACCACAAAATTTATTTCCTGATCAGAGACTTCATTAAAATCGGTTCCCTTTGGAAAGTATTGTCTAATTAACCCATTGATATTCTCATTGATCCCTCTTTCCCAGGGCGAATAAGGGTGGGCAAAGTAAATTTGGGTTTCTAATGTTTCACTGATGATTTCATGATCTGCGAACTCCAAACCGTTATCGAATGTGATAGTCTTAACCCTCTGTTTTAACGGGTATAATACTTTCACTGCCGCTTTCGCGACTTCTGATGCCCGTTTACTATCAACTTTAACAATAATTGTATACAGCGTTTTGCGGTCAACCAATGTTAATAATGCACTTTTTTTATCTTTCCCCATTATCGTATCCCCTTCCCAGTCGCCAATACGTTCTTTTTTATCAACGATTTCCGGGCGCTCATCAATACTGACCCGATTTTTAATTTTGCCTCTTCTTTCATAGCGACCATAGCGTTTGCGATAGGGTTTTCTGGCTATTCGCAGATGTTGCCATAAATCATCCCCCTCTATTTTATCTTGATAAATCAACCTATAGATCGTCTCATGATGCAACGATATCCCTTTATGTTGCTTCAGATAATCAGCCACCTGTTCAGGACTTAAGTCTTTCCAAATTAATCGTTTTATCCATTTTTTTACTTCCGGCGTTATTTTCACGGCTTTCTTTGCAAAATGACGACGAGCCAATACCTTCAAATGAGCCTGTTCAGGGCAGTATATCTGGACTTCTTGATTTCTCTTCAATTCTCTGCTGATGGTCGACGGGCTTCGCTTAAGTGATTCAGCAATGAAAAGCTGTGAAAAACCGGCTTCTTTTAAACTGGAAATCTGGTATCTTTCTGTTTCGGTCAGTTGTGTATAGGCCATAGTGCATTCTCCTGTGGCGGGAAAGATGCCTACTATAGCAACTGACCGCCCTTCTGAAAAATTGCACTTATTAGTCGAATCCGCCCTGCATAATTATTTAAATAATCCTATTTTCCGTTTTTAGTGAATTTCCTTTTATCAATATTTTCTATTGGTTAATAGAATGAATACCATTTTTTGCAGTTAAATAGATAATGAAATAAAAATTTTTATATTGAAAACATATTGTTGAAATTTAAACTTCCGTCAGTGGATGAACGGGGAGAAACTGAGTAATTACCGCTTCTGCGTGTTGGTAGTTACTGAGATTAATAACTACAACTTTGTAGAAGTAAACCGCATTAGGTACTCTGCGGAAAAATTTAGTTTCACCGGGTTGAATATCGATAAAAGCATACTGATTGTAATCTCCGAATGGAGGCGCCCAGTAATTTACGGCTCTAATTGGTGCGGGACCTCTATTTTCTATATTGAAACTAGGATGATGAGTAGTAGGCATTATTATATTGCCACCAGTATAAAGCTCAAAAGTTTGATTAGGGTTTATATATATCAGTCTCATTTTATTGTTTCCTTATCATGACGATTATTATGTTACATATAGTACAGATAATCTTATCTGCGAAATTTAACTTAACACTTTCCCATAACAGTTAAATATTGAAATTTATCAGTGATGTAAAAGGAATAAGATAAATGAATTTATCGTATTTGAATTCCAATCTAATAAATAAAAAAATATATTGTTGTTTGAAATATTACGCTAATTTTGTCTTCTCTTTTATTTTTGTTACTGATTCAGGCCAGCAATTTTGGTTAATAAAATCATTATAATTCATTTTAACGTAACCCATTCAATATATTGAAGTTTTATGCCAAAACCTGGCTTTTCACTAGAGTAAAATATCGTTATTTCAAAAAAATAAGTTGATTATTTCTTCCATCGCCTACCCTCCCGCTCATATGTTGAACAGGGAAAAGTTTGGTTAATGAATTTGCTAGTGAATATGTTCGGTAATCATTTAAGTAAAAGAGGGTGAAATTATGGTTGTTTTACATGATCTATTTAATTCCCAGAGCCTCGACCTCACGGGATCAGGAGGAATGTAATGGCTGATTCAGGATTGGTTTTTACACTTACTGTCGGCTCTCTCCCGGAGAAAACTTTTGCTGTGGTGGAGTTTACTCTAGATGAAGCGCTGTCAGAGTTATTTTGTCTGAAGGCGACATTAACCAGCGCTGATCCGGATATTAATTTCGCTGATGTTCTGGATAATGTTGCGACATTGACTGTTTATCGCGATGGAAAACCAGAGCGTAGTATCACTGGGATTGTGACTCAATTTGAACAAAGTAGGACAGGTCGTCATCGCAGTCATTATTCCCTGACCCTTCAACCTGGTTTATGGCGTGCGGGATTACGGGTTAATTCCCGTATTTTTCAGCATCAATCTGTGACCGAGATTATTGGCATATTGTTGAAAGAAAATGGCGTTAGAAACTTCTATTGTCAATTGCGTTATGAACATCCTGAACGGGAATTTTGTGTGCAATATGATGAGAGTGATCTGGCGTTTCTCCATCGTTTATTGGCTGATGAAGGGATATTTTATTATTTCGATTTCACTGAGGAGCGGGGTGAACCGATCATTATTTTCATTGATTCTCATTGGATAAATAACAACTTTTCATTGCCTTATCGCCCAGAATTAGATGCTACAGGAAGCCAATGCAGTATCAATCGATTCTGTTGGCGTGAACAGGTCGGGATTGCCAATATTGAGTTGAAGGATCGTACTTTTAAAAATCCACTGTGGGGGGCTGACTATTACTATCACGAACGCCAAATTAACCACCAGCGTTCAGATTTGCCCAGTTACACTTACTATGATTTTCCCGGGCGTTTTAAAGATGAGCGTGGCGAGCGCATGAGTCAATTTCGTTTGGAAGCACTCCGCGCAGACACGATGTTTGGTGGTGGGCAAAGTGACTGTTTTGCTCTGGCGCCGGCATCAGGGTTTACACTTACTGATCATCCGAAAGAGCAATTTAATACCCAATGGCTGGTGATTAAAATCAGCCATCACGGTAGACAGCCGCAGGCGGATGAATCCCATTTCGGTGAAACGGGGACGACCTTAACGAACAATTTCATCTTTGGTGATCGTAACCGGGTATGGCGTCCTTCACCTTATCCCAAGCCGCGTATTGATGGCTTGCAAATTGCGACAGTGGTTGGCCCGGAGGGGGAAGAGATCTTTTGTGATGAATACGGGCGTGTTCGGGTACAGTTTGCCTGGGATCAATATGGCAAATTCAATGACCGAAGTTCCTGTTGGATCAGGGTCAGTCAGGCTTGGGCCGGCCAGCGTTGGGGCATGATTGCTATCCCACGTGTAGGTCAGGAAGTGCTGGTGGATTTTCTGCATGGCGATCCCGATCAGCCAATTATTATTGGGCGTACCTATCATACCAGTAACGTTGTGCCTAACGATTTGCCGATAGCAAAGACCCAGATGTCAATTCGTTCAAAAACCTATAAAGGGGATGGTTTTAATGAACTGAGATTTGAAGATGAAAAAGATCGGGAAGAAGTATTTATTCGTGCTCAGAAGAATCTGGCGATTAAGGTGCTGAATTCCCGGGATGAACGAATTAATTACAACCGTACAACCAGCATTGGCCATGATGATGAACTGGTGATTGCCAGTAACCGTAAAGTCACTGTTGATGGGCAGCAGGAACATAAAACCACTGGTGACTATATCGATCAGGTTGATGGTGACAAAACCTTACAGGTCAAAGGCGATGTAATACAGAAAATACAGGGCGTATTCAGCATCGATACCAATGATGACATTACGATAAAAGGCGGCGGCAAAATCACCCTGAAAGTAGGTGATAATTTTATTGTTATTCATGGTGGTGGCGTAGATGTCAAAGGTGCGTCTATTAACTTAAATTCAGGTGGTAATCCCGGCGTCTTATTGCAACCGGTTAATCCGGCGATTTTGCAGAGTGCGGCTCATGCCGGTTCGATGTTTGTCGCACATTGCCCGAAGGGGAAAGATAAAAATGGTTAAAGAAAAACTGTATGCTGTCGTTGACGCCGCGACAGAATCCAAATGGTTTCTTATATTGGAGTATTTTGATCCGCCTTTTACCTGTCTTTATGATGAATCTTTACCGCCTGAATTGCTTAAGGTGGCTCCTTATTTAGTGGAAGTGACAGAAAAGTTAAAACTTTATTTGGAGAACTGTGACATACCTTGGGGAATTTTCTTAAGCTCTCAGGCGGATATGAAAACATTACGTCGGCATTTGCGTAAATATTTACAAGTATTATTACCTGAACAGGATAAACCGGTATTTTTCCGGTTTTATGATCCGCGTAATATC
>NZ_JBHFKT010000078.1:0-6749 GCF_042879335.1 Photorhabdus sp. RM96S
TTTATTTTTTCCCCTGAAAAAGCAAGAAAAAGTCATACACAATAAGGTCATTTATTGGTGAGTGCAAAATTGATCTTATTTTTTGTATTGAGAGTTTTTAGAGGTTCCCAATTCTTCAAAAGAATAGGATTGAAAATAATTCATGTCTTTTTATCTTTTTTATACCGCACGGCATAACTCTTTTTTAAAATATAGAAAATATTTCTTCTAATTTAGAGTCTTGATTAGAAGAGAATAAATATCGATAAATGCTTATCATATTTAACATGTAATTATATTCATCATTTTCTGCTTTTTTATAATCCTCATGAAGATAAAACTCGGATACCCGATCAGAGAAAAAATTACTCTAAACCATATAGTTACCTGGTATGCCTTGATCGAAAAGAAGCTTTAATGCCCTATCTTTATTATCAATAATTTCATATTCATTAAACTTTTCAATAGAACCGGATAAGAATCCGAGCTTTTAAAAAATTCAACAGTTTCCATATAAAAATTTATTATCTCACCCAGATTAAATTATCCTAAAATTCTACTCCAGAGATCAAAGATGCTTTGTCTGACTTTTTAATTTACGTCTTCCCCCTGAATATTAGTGTTATATTTATCTTTGTGTTTAATAATATTGCCATTCTCTATATTTTTTTAGCTATATTTTGAATGTTAGCTACTTGTTTCGATATGGCATCAGTTGATTGATTTAAATTTATTTTATCCAGAGCATTTCTTATTGTATTAGCATATCCGTGATGATTACCTTGATGCCTTGCCATTGCACTAACCCTTCGGCGTGGCATGGGTATTCACCACGGTAAGAAAGAAGCCAGCCGAAAGCGATTCCGGTTTTTTACTGTTTCAGAGAAAAAACAGAATAAAATATCTAAAATATAGCCTATGTATATATTTATCATTAATATAATATTTTTCTGTATTATTCATTTGTTTGTCTTCTTATTTATTTTATATTTTTGTGATTTTAAATTATATATTTAATATATAAATCCAACCCTGTAAGATATTTATTTTAAGTATAAAAATAACAAAGCGGAAAGATCATAGAGATATTTCAGTCCTACTTTTTTAATTAAAAAATACCTTTATTCTCAGTTTTCTTTATGAATAAGTATTGTAAGCTTTCTTGTATTTATTCGCCTTCATATGTTAGCGTAAAATAACTATCTATATTGGGTGGAAAGTGAGAACCATCAATGATTAAAAATATAGTTGATGATGTATCAGATATTATTGTCTTGAAGAAGTCAAAAATAGCTGTTTTATCCTTTTCATCTAATTTTGATAATGCGGGATGAGACGTTTAATTTTAAAATGGGCAAGCCAGATTTCTCTAGCTTGTCATTATTAATATAAAGTGGATTTTATAAATCTTCTATAGCTTGTTTTATTTCTTCTAAAAGAAACTCAGCATAACTATCTGCAATTATGTTTTTATCTCCATCTCTTTTGAAGGATAATTCAGTCTCAACTACTACAGCCTCTCCTGTTTTTCCTTTAATACTGGTATCAATAGAATAGGAAAGGCCGTATCCCGATGATTTCATTTTAATCATCCCTTCATCTATATCACCGGAATCTCTGGCCTGCTTTGTTACATACAGAATACATGGGGCTTGATTTCCATTTATTCCCTTTTTAGTTATTCCATAATAATCATCTCCGCCGAAAGAAAGTGTTCCATATTTTTGTAAGAAAAATTTATATAATTCAGGAAAAGTAACACCAAGCAATGATTCGAATTCACGGATAGTATCTATATCAACCCCGCCACTAGAAAGAATTTCTTCCCCGCTTGATATCATTTCCTTTTCAATTAAATCTATACCCTATGGATTTCAAGATGCTTCGCGGCGGCAAGGGAGCGAATCCCCGGGAGCATAGATAACTATGTGACCGGGGTGAGTGAGTGCAGCCAACAAAGAGGCAACTTGAAAGATGACGGGTATATATAATTCATAGCTTCCTTCCTCTTAAGGAGTTAAAAAGTCCAATGCTCTTGTTTTCCAATATGTTTTCTTCCACTGGTTAAATGGACGCCTATTCGTTGATGGTGGCGCATTATTATATGTGCGTCTTATGCCATCAGGACCGACCCATGTTTTATCCCATTGATTTGAATACATATGAAGCATACGGTCGTATTTACTATGGGTACTACTTAAAATTTCAGTCATTGGGCCAGGTTCATTTTGAATGACATGATGAAGGTTTATTTCTAAGCCATCCTTACCAATAGGTGCAATCCCTTTCTTCATTCGTTGAATATTCGTCCTTCCGAAGTCATCAATATGATTGAGATCAAATAAATCATTTCTTTGGTAAACTCTAAGCTTCAATCCGCACTGACTTACTGTGGGTATGCGCCACGGTAGATCAATAAGAACATCGGAAGATTTGGTGATTGTGAACTGCCTCTCTAAATCTAAATAGCGTTTCATAATTTTGCTACACATGGCCTTATTCAACCTATTGCTATATATGGAATTATGAGTGGTATAATATGTAGCACTATTTTAGAATCTTATTTAGTCATTAAATGTTGAATCTAGCTTTTGAGGGTCGTTCATCTATAATTTTATTAACTATTCTTCAAAAGAATAGGATTGAAAATAACTCATGTCTTTTTATCTTTTTTTATACCGCACGACATAACTCCTTTTTTAAATATAGAAAATATTTCTTCTAATTTAGCGTCTTGATTAAAATAAATATCGATAAATGTTTGTCATATTTAACCTGTTATTACATTCGTCATTTACTTCATTTAGAAAGTTATCGTATTCTATGTTATCAACTAACCTTTGTTTCTTTCTTATAAGATATCATTTTCTTTTTCTCATATTTTCTTTGACTTGATCTTGTTTAGCTATATTTTGGATGATAGCTACTTGTTTCGATATGGTATTAATTGATTTAGATTTATTTTATCCAGAGCATTGCATCAATATATCCGTGATTACCTTGATGCCTTGCGATTGCACTAACCCGTCGGCGTTGGCGTGGCATTCACCACGGTAAGAAAGAAGCCAGCCGGAAGCGATTCCAGCTTTTTGTTGTTTCAGAGAGAAAATAGAATAAAATAGCAAAAATATATCTTATGTATATATTTATTATGAATTTTATATTTTTCTGTATTATTTCTCTGTTTATCTTATTATTTATTTTATATTTTGGTGATTTTAAGTTATATATTTAATATACCGAATGAACTTCAAGATGCTTGAGTCGTCAGATATAAAAACATTTAAATTCAACAACATAATCGTTTTTCAAACATGCACTTTGAAGTATCTTGAGTATATATAAAGTCAACCCTGTAAAATATTTATTTTAAGTATAGAGATAACAAACCTGGAAGATCACGGGGATCTTTCCGACTTTATTAATTATCTATACATCATTCAATTTCAATTATTAAGTTATCAACCCATACATCAAAGTTATTTTTAGACATAGAATAGAGCATCTAATAAATCAGAACACTTTGTTTTTTCATAATGATTATCACTGAGATCCTTTTCAGCAAAAAAACTGATAAATAACCTAACATATGTAAATTTATCAACTAATATGAATTTTTGAACAGCATCGCTAAAATCTATTATTATTTTTAGTTGCTAATAGCTTTTTGCAAATAAAATTACCGGTTGTGAAAGATTTAAGGAATTCAAGGAAATAATCTGATATGATATGAGCACGGCCATGTTTATAATAATTAAATTTCAAGGTCCCAATATTCTTATTGCATAATAAAAACAATTCATCAGGACATTCTGGATCTTTCATGTAATAAGGAAAGGAATATTTATAACCTTCGTAATTCCATTTATCATTTACTTGTTTATTTGTATCTATAATGGCATGAAGATACCTTGGAATTGAAGGTGGTTTATAATCATTCATTAAAACATAATAGCTCATTAATTTAATCTCCCACATTTTGTTGTAGATATATTTCCTGACCAAATCTTATTTTTCATATCCATTTGGATTTTTCTTATAGCATCCCTAGCCTCTCGATCATTAATATTACCATTTTCGTGCTGACGTCGAACTATTTCTATTTACTGCCTTACTTCATTAGAATAAATATTATGATTACTGCTGTGGAAAACTTTCATTCCTTTTCCGACATCTGCTTTCATGGCGGATTTACTGCCTGGAAAAGGCCGGAAGATCTCGCAAGATTTTTCCGGCTTTTAATCAAGGTAATCTCTTGGTTATTTTCTTAGATGGTGGGGCTTTCCAAGCTATTAAAATTCCTGCTTCTCCACAGTATTTATTAATTTCATCAAGATGAGTTTCCTCAACTTTCCATAGCCACAATTCATTATTTAATTTTTCTAATGAGCCGTGCTCTTTATTACCTAATATCCATTGTTTTAAATTAATATTTCCAACATTAATTTTAAGATGAAAATTATTTATAATATTAAAAGGATAAACCATCCTTAACATATTATCATTATATCTTTCCTTTCCATCAAACCTTCCTGGAGTCTCTCTTTTGAAAACAGATGGATTTTCGTATGGGTATATACTTACTAAATTATCACCTCCCGCATAATAAAAAGCTTTTGTTACTCTATCGCTATCATATATCACACCATAAGGAAACTTCACATTATCAGTTAGTAATTTTATAAATGAAATAATCTTTTCATGATTACCTATCTTATTAGGGAGCTGTATATCTATATGATAAAAACCACCAAATTCATTAGTTGTATAACCAAACGACGATAACCACGGTGTATAATCTTCTTGTTCGCAATAGATCCTAAAAGCTGTGGCTTCCTGAGCAAGGATTTTCTCTTTGAGTTCGGAAAAGGAGATTTCTATTAAATCATGATCATCTGGATGATCGCCATTTTTTATATATTTATAATACCCCGAACCAGTTATCGGAATATCAAAGATGCTAAAAAATAAGCCACCTAATTCATAAGCGGTAATTGGAGATAGTTCTTTTGGATTATATATCGCTATACCTGTATACATAATTTTACCTATATACTTGATATTAGGTTATCTAACATCGATTTCATATCGGGGGCCTTATATGGATGCTCAAAGACGAGAACATCACCTTGCTTATTAGTAGGTAAGTTACTCATAGCCTTTTCATTACGTGAAGTTAATGTCGGAAGTTTTTTGCCCATATCAGTTTTTGAAGCAAGTTCAATTGAATGGACTTTACCATTAACGTCAATAGCCATAACATCAGGTCTTCTTCCTGAAGTTCCTTTTCCATTAGCAAAGCTATATGACCTATTTAAATAAACTTCTTTAAATTTACCACTCATTGCAAGTTTATTAGCTATAACTTCTGAAAACTGATCATGACTAGGAGTTTTATCTTTTTGACCTATACCAAAAATCTTTGTTCCATTAACTTCTCTTATGGGACATCCTGCCAGTCCCAGAGGATCAATCCAGTTCGCCGGATTATGCACGTAACTATAAGGACTTACGCCACCCCTTAAGTTTAGCGGATCCGGCGATAAGTACTGGCCTGTTTCCCTCTCGTAATAACGGTGCCGGTTATAAAATAAACCGCTTTCCGTGTCTTCATATTGGCCACAAAACCGGAAATTACACGTCAGGTTCCGTGGGTCATTGACCGTCAGCACCGGCCAGAACTCCGCTTTGCCCCAGGTCAGCAGCCGGCCCGCCCATATCAGTTCCCCGGCCTCGGTCAGGATTTCCCGCACCGTCCCCTGGTGATCACTCACCACATAGTACAACTGACCTTTTTCATGCCGTGCCAACGGCGTCAGGGTGTCCGGTTCATACAGCCAGTGCATTCGCCACGGTAAATCACCAGTAAGGCCGGAAGATCTTCCGTTTTTTTATAGACTATGATCTAAAAAATTAATTGCATCTTTTACTACACTTTCTAAAAGTTTTTCCTCCATTGGAGAGAAGTCACCATATTGAGCCATAGCTTGACATGTAGATAATTCTTTTACTATTTGCCTTATGCTATCCTGTTCATTATTTGATTTTATGATTTCATCATAACGTTTAATAAAAAAGTAAGCAGTCTCTCCTTTTCCATTTTTGATTAATTCCGCAGAGATGGCTTGTAGAGAATTTAGTAAGTTGGCTAATGTCATCACCAAGGAACTCCCATTGTTTTTTGAACCCATGTTTTAGGTAAGTTTGTTACAACCGCTTGATATCCACCACCAGGATAACCAGAACCCTGTGCGGCAGCAGGTCCTTCACTTACCCACGTACCTCTAGGGACTTTAAATTCTGATATCTTAGTTATATTTACTCCCCAATCATGACGAATAGCTAAGTCTTGGCGCAATACATCTTCGGAAGAATATTTCTTATTTGTTAACCATGAGAATTTTCTTCCTGTTCTATTATTTATTCCATGATATTTATAAAAAACTTCATCTCCAGTTAACTGTCTATTTTTATAAATTCCATCTTTAAAGGTTTCTGCAATATTCTTTGGTAATTCAGGACCTTGATGAGAAAAAGATTTATTTTCTGACGATGATTTGGAATCAGATATTGGACACCCCGCTAACCCCAGTGGATCTATCCAGTTTGCCGGATTATGCACGTAACCGTAAGGATTTACTCCACCGGCTAAGTTCAGTGGGTCTTAGGGACTATCCCGACGCCATCATACAGTTTAGCGGACCTTTCCCCCTGATTTAGCAGCCTTTTTCTCCGCCGCTTTTTCCCACCCTGTTAAAGAACATGCCAAC
>NZ_JBHFKT010000079.1:0-6684 GCF_042879335.1 Photorhabdus sp. RM96S
ATAATTCCCCCGCATTATGTTCAATAGGCGTTGGGCGGCCTGGACCGGCTCAACGGGGACGCCGGGGCTTGCGCCGCCTGACGACTATTTACCCCCGCGTGCGCCGAGGCTGACGGGCAGTCCGGCCACGGTCTGCCCCCACACCGAACCCGCCCAACTTAACGGGGGCGGACGGACGGTCAGAGGATATTGAGGTTTCAGGTCGGCGCCGGGCTGTCCGGCGGCGTGTCAGCGTCGGCGTTGTCTTCGGCGTACAGGTCGGCCAGTAAACCCACTTCATCGGCGTCGCTGACTTTTTCGTCGGCCATTTGCTCCGCCGGATGCGTACTGGCGTGTACCGCCTGCAAGGCCCGGATAGAGACCTGCGTATACACCTGGGTGGATTCCACGCTGGCATGGCCTAACATCGCCTGTATCCAGCGCAGGTCCGCCCCGTTCTCCAGCATCTGGGTTGCCATCGCGTGCCGGAACAGGTGGCAGGCACCTTTTTTCTCGATGCCGGCGGCCCGGATATAGCCGCTCACGGCATGGGTGATACCGTTCGGTTGCAACCCGTCTAGCCCGTCCATCGCCACGAACAGCGATTGAAGGTCCGGGGTGACCAGCAGTTGCGGGCGGACCTGTTGCTGATAGAACTGGAGCCAGCTTAAAGCCCGTTCGCCGAGGGGCAACACCCGGTCTTTATTGCCCTTGCCCTGCCGGATGGTCACGGTTTTGCGTGACCCGTCAATGCTGTAGATATCGAGCCGGGCCGCTTCACTGCGCCGTATCCCCGTTGACCAGAGCAGCTCCATCAGGGCCCGGTCGCGCGCGCCCTGCAACGTATGCGGGTCAGGCAGCGACAGGATATGCTCGATTTCATCAATGCTCAGGATATACTTTGGCAGCCGTTTTTCTTCCCGCGGCAACTCAATGTCCGCTGCCGGGTTCGCCAGTATCAGATTCTGTTTCGTCAGCCATTTGAACCACACCTGTAACGGCTGCAACTGCGTGCGTTGGGTGCGGATGCTCAGCGGCTCTCCGTTGGTCTTGCGGTACTGGTACAGGTAGCGCTGGTAACGTTCCAGTATCGGCCGCGTGATATCCGCGGCATAGTACAGGCCCCGGTCCGTGGCCCACAGGATGAAGCGATAGGTGTGATGGGTCTGTACTTTCAGCGTGGTTTCCGACCAGTTCCGCTCCTGCCGCCACGCCACAAAGCGCAGCAGCAACGCATACAGGCTCTTCGGGTCATGTGCCGGACCCACCGGCTGACGGTAGACGTCATCGACGGTCAGGAGACTTCCTTTGCGCGGTTTACGGTTTGCCATGATTGACCTCCGGTTGAGATTGAGGGGCGGGCGCAGACAAGGGGCGTGTTTTCTTTTTTCCTTTTATCACTGTGTCTTCCGTTACCCCGACTTGCGGCACGCTGAACCCGTGTTCTGCCTGCCCTGATGGGGATTTTTTCGTCCCAGACTTGACCCTAACTTGACCCAGACTTGAGGCAGACTTGCGTTCATTGAAGTCAGACTTGCTCTCCTGACCTGTCGGGACGGCTGCCGGCGTTTTATCCCTGTCGGGCACGGGCAATGCGTCTCCGTGATTATTTTCCCTGATAACTGCGTTTTCATCTGCCCGGACTTGTGCACCCGCAGAACCTTGTGCTGTCTGGGCTGACGCGGGTTTTTCTTCCCCAGACTTAGACCAGACTTGCCCCAGACTTAGGGAAGACTTGCCACCTTCCGGGTCAGACTTGCGTTCACTGCCTGCCGTTTCTGAGTCCGGTTCTCCGACATCCAGCAGGCCGCACAGGTGCGCCGCGCCGTTGTCTTCCCCGTCCCACAGCAGTTCATAATGCAGCAGGTGCCCCCGGCTGCCGCCATGCGACAGCAGGTATTCCATTTCGGTGAGACGCTGACAATGATTCTTAAGCTGGCTGTCGCTCCAGTGGGTAAAGGCGCGGATATCCCGCCGGGTAAAGCGCACTTCGTTTGGCTGGCAGTGCTGGATTTGCGCCTGTGCGTTCACCATCGCCTGTATCAGCAGTAACAGCTTACGCGTCTGCGGCGGCATTTCATCCAGCGTGCGCCCCAGCACGTCATGCGCCAGCTGGTTAGCCAGGGTAATGTCGTCTTGGGTGACTTCGATATATTCGATGACCTGTCCGCGGTGGGTGGTTTTCTTCACTTCACGTTGATACTGGTGCAGCAAGGCAATGGCTTGTATCAGCGTCAGGTATTTCATATGGTCGCGCCGCATCCGGGTTTTATCGCTTAAAAAAGTGAGCTGGTGCGCATACGGATTCACCACTTTCAGCGGCCTTAACAGGCGCTGGGCATTCTGGTGTAACTGCGTCAGATAGCCTTTCTCCGAGTCAGCCAGCAACCCGGCCAGTGTCTGACGGTGCCGCTGCATGGCGTGGATGGCCTGCGTCTGTTCGCGCGATTCGTTGACCGTCAGCACCAGACAGCGGTTCAGCAGCTCTTCATCCACATCAATGGCGGTGGTGGTCAGCATCAGCATCACCGGGCCCTGTACCTTGTATTCCCGCGTCACCAGTTCGCCGCTCTGTTCGTTCTTGCCCGTTGACGCGATTTTCAGTTCGCCGTCCGACTGTAACAGTTTCAGGGCATAGGCCGCCTGCCGCACGCCTTCCTCTTCGGCTATCGCCAGTATTTTGTGTTGCAGGCTGGTTTCCCCCAGATAGTAGAGGCTCTGCCCGGTCATCGCCGAGTACTGGATACGCTCCTCTTCCGGCATCAGGTTCAGCACCGCCTCCATCAGGGAAGATTTCCCTGCCGCCGAGCTGCTTTGTATCAGCACGGCCAGCGGTTTATCGAGTTTGCGCGAGACTGCCGCCAGATACCCGGTCAGCAGATTGGTGGATTCGCCGACCACCCCGCAGGCGGCCATGTCGTGGATAATTTGTTCTGTTAAGTTCGGTGATGTCAGCAACGCCAGCGCGGCGGCTTCGTCTTCCGCGCTGACCGTGACTGCCGTTGTCCCTGCGGCTTCGGCATCGGCCTGCTGTTGCGCATCCTGTTGCTGCTCCAGCATCAGCAGGACCCGCCCGGCTTCGCGTTTGATGACCGACAGCTCGCATTCCAGCTCTTGCGCCGCCGTGCTGATGTAGTTCTGACGATGCCGCGCGTGATACATGTCCAGCGTATCCACATGGAACAGGCCGGACGTTTCATCCCGCACCTGCACATTGACTTTCATCACATCGGGCACCGGGGATTTTTTCATCCCCCGTACCCGCCAGACCCGGGGGCCGCTTTTCATCAGCAGTTCACCGCAGGCCGTGCGCTCACAAGGCACCGACGTCACTGGCGACTCAGGGCGGGCAGCGAAGGAAGCCGGTTGAGGCTCACTGGCGCTTTGTGGCGGTTCCGTCGCCCCCGAAGTCGCTGGCCGTTCATGCTGGAACACCGCACCTGGTGCCGTTCCCTGTCCCAGCCAGACCGCCTGTTGCAGGGCCAGCCCCAGCGCATGTTCGGCGTTGCCGCTTTTCAGCGCATAGTCATTGGCATCCATACCCGGCGGGAACTGCACCCGCCATGCCTCGATACCGGCTTCCAGTAAATCAGCCGCCACATTAGCCGCGCCACGGTCTCCGGCCTCGTCCCGGTCAAAGGCAATCAGCACCCGTTTCACGCCGTGATACTGCAAGGCTTCGAGGGACTCACGGTTAAACCCGTTCACCCCGAACGCGGCGATCACGTTACGGAACCCGGCACACCAGAAGGTCATGGCATCGATCAGCGCTTCGCACAGGATAATTTCCGCAGCGGCTTTCATCGCTGCCTCATTCCAGACCCCGGCCAGGGGTGAGGACAGGTACAGATGCTTTGGGCTGTCTTTCAGGACTTTGTAATCCGGCTGGGTTCGGCGACCATACAGTTGCAGCGCCCGCCCGCGGCTGGCCACACTGGCCGATTCGACCCAGCCGATTATCGGCACCACGACGCAGCCCCGGAAGTGGTCCTGCCGGGTGGTGGTACGCAACACGCCCAGCCCCGACAGCTTGCCGCGCAACTGCTGACCTTCCTGACTGTCTTTGGACGGCAACAACCCCGCGGAACCGCTGATACCGTGATGACCCGCATACCCCAGCTTAAAGTGGCTGACCAGTTCAGGATGATGCAGTCCGCGTTTTTCCAGCCAGGCTTTGGCTTCCGGTGACGCCAGTAAGTTCTGATGATAAAAATCAATCACCTGATGCAACAGCGCCTGCCCGTCATCGTCCAGGTCGGCCAGTTTCGGGCGCGGCAGGGGTGCAGACTGTGATCCCGGCGGGGCGGCTAAAGAAGAAGCGGCCATAACTGCATTGTCCATGTCCGGCAGCCCGGCCAGCTCCCGCAGCCGGCGGATAGCGATTTTCAGCGTCACGCCTTCCGTTTGTATCACCCAGTCCAGCACCGACCCCGCGGCGCCACAGCCAAAGCAGTGATACAGGTTCTTGGCAGGCGATATCACCATTGAGGGCGTTTTCTCGTGATGGAACGGACAGCGCAGCACATAATCCTCACCGCGTTTTTTCATCGCACGGCCTTGCTTACGCGCCAGCCCCAGCAATGAAACGGACTGCTTTAAGCGGGCTAAATCGGTATCGGGAACATGGGTCATAAGTCTTTCCTTTTGAACCTTGTCAATAGACATGTTTGCGATATATAATAATCGCATTAAAGAGACTTTACAACAGCCAGCTAAAAAGGAAGGGGTACAATGGCGGACATTTGTGTTTTGCAAACAGGTATTGATATGTCCGTATTTTCTGAACGGCTTAAGATGCTCAGAGAAGCTCGGGGATTAACCCAGTCGCGGCTTGCCGAGATGATTGAGGTACTGCCCAGAGTGTATAACCGTTGGGAACGGGGACACATCGTCCCTCAACTGGAATCCCTGATTAAGCTGGCTGATGTTTTACAGGTTTCTCTCGATGAACTGGTTGGCCGCCGCGAGACCAGCAAAGATGTGAAGATACGTAACCACATATTGCATGAACTCTGGCAACAGGCTGATTCGTTATCCGATGAAGAGCAGAAGGCGTTGATTATGGTGATTGACAGTTTTGTTACCAAGTCAATGATGGAAAAAGTTGTTATGAAGAGCGCTAAACGCTGAGATGACGCGGCAACCATGAGTTCGCACCTCATGATGGCCGCTGACCACACAACCAACTATGCAGGAGTTGATTTATGGCTGAACGCGATTGTAATGTAAATTCAGGCAGTTCGAAAGCGCAACGCCGCTATAAGGTCGGCTATATCAGCCGATGTCACGCCGACCGGAACACCGGCATGACCCGCTATTACAGCCAGCATCCCAGCCTGCACCTTAAAGGCAACTGGCTGGAAGAAGCGGGCTTTGCGACCGGACTGCCGGTGCAGGTCAGTGTTGAGCACGGGCAGTTGATTATCCGGCTTGTTGAGAACAGCTGACGGTTAAAAGCAGGAAGCTCCCGGCCACTTCAACTGACCGGGACGCCTGATTAACAAAAATCCTGTTCTATATTACCCTCCGCCTTTAGGATTGCCAAAAAGCGTTGATAAGCAGTTTCATCTAACTCAAGTAGATCGTCTAATAACCTCTCTTTAATCAACGCCCAATGATAAATACCCGGATTATTATTTTGAAAATATACCAGTTCACCATTTAATGTAGGATCAATTACTGTTACTTGCGAAAGATCATAAGCGGATAATCCTCCATAATTTCTTGGCATGCCTAAACATAAGGATTTTTCATTTATCCAATAAATAGCAAATACATCAATGAGTTCACCATCTGATTCTTTTATTTTCATTTAACATTATCCTTTATTGAATCTATTACCTTTTTAGGATCCTGTTGGATTCTCTGAGGGGTAGTAATCTTCATGTCATAGGCTTTACCAGTATTTGAGTTGTACTGGTAATGTATAGTTATCGTTTGTCCATCAGGGAGCTTATGTTTTGCTTCCATTTTTTGGAAACCTGCTGCCATAGGAAAACGCGGATCATTATTTAATCCTGGTAAATCTTTTCCTTGCAGGGGATTAGATTGCACCTGTTTCCAGAAAGTTTGTTCATTCAGATCCCTTGGTGCTGCAACTTGTTGCCCCGGTTTCGCGGTAGATATCTTTTCAGCATTTTTGATAAACTGTTGATGATAAACAGTATTAGCCGATTTATCACCCAGATTCGTTGTGCCTTGACTGTTTTTCCCAATCTTTTCCAGCGCCGCTTTCTCTGTATTAACAACCGCGCCTGTGCTTCCTTTTGTTGTTGGCGATGATTTCGGCCCTTTGCTGCCCTCAACAATAACAGGCAGCGTCATCGCCATTGCTTGGGCCGTTTCAGGACTCATGCCCATCGCCTCAAAGCGTTTTGACCAGCCAAGTTCGCTTACCTTGCCTGTGGCAGCCTGACTTAATGTATTCACCGCCGACAGGTAATTTCTGAACTCAACCGGCAATGTGCCGTCCCGGTCCATATTTTTGAGGGTACTCTCAAACACCGGCCACTGATCAACCAGATAACCATACTTCTGCGCACACTGGTTCGGGTTGCTGTTACAGAAGTTCATCATTTCCTGCTGATTACGGATATTAGTATCAACCATATCCTTGATCACTTGTTTGCAGCTTTCGCCTTCACAGGTGCGGGCTTGATGCGCAAAATTGTCCAGCTCATTCACGCTCAGATAGTTATTCTCAAT
>NZ_JBHFKT010000080.1:0-5452 GCF_042879335.1 Photorhabdus sp. RM96S
GAAGTAGAACTGTGGACGGTAGCCTTTGAAGAATGGCGTATGACGGCCACCTTCGTCTTTGCTCAGAATATAAACTTCTGATTCGAAAGTGGTGTGTGGCTTGATTGAACCGGGTCTCGCCAGTACCTGACCACGTTCGATTTCGTCACGCTTGGTACCGCGCAGCAGAACACCGACGTTCTCACCTGCACGGCCTTCGTCCAGCAGTTTGCGGAACATTTCTACGCCAGTACAAGTAGTTTTAGTCGTTTCTTTGATACCCACGATTTCAACTTCTTCACTCACTTTAACCACACCGCGCTCTACACGACCAGTTACCACGGTACCACGGCCTGAAATAGAGAATACGTCTTCGATTGGCAGCAGGAATGGCTGGTTGATTGCACGCTCTGGTTCTGGAATGTAGCTGTCCAGGGCATCGGCCAGTTCAATGATCTTCGCTTCCCACTCTGCATCACCTTCCAGCGCTTTCAGAGCAGAACCACGGATAACTGGCGTGTCATCGCCTGGGAAATCGTACTGAGACAGCAACTCACGCACTTCCATCTCAACCAGTTCCAGCAGCTCTTCGTCGTCTACCATGTCACATTTGTTCAGGAACACGATGATGTAAGGAACGCCTACCTGACGACCTAACAGAATGTGCTCACGCGTCTGTGGCATTGGACCGTCAGTCGCGGCAACTACCAAGACTGCGCCGTCCATCTGAGCCGCACCGGTGATCATGTTTTTCACATAGTCGGCGTGGCCTGGGCAGTCAACGTGCGCATAGTGGCGGCCTGGGGTATCGTATTCTACGTGAGAAGTAGAGATGGTGATACCACGTGCTTTTTCTTCTGGTGCATTATCGATTTGATCGAATGCACGAGCGTTACCACCGTAGGTTTTAGCCAATACAGTAGTGATAGCAGCAGTCAGGGTAGTTTTACCGTGGTCAACGTGGCCGATAGTACCAACGTTAACGTGCGGTTTTGTACGTTCAAACTTTTCTTTAGACATTAAATTGTCCCTCTAAGACACGGAATCGGTGGTTCCACCACATCAACCAAGCAATTGCTCGTTGAATATCGCTTACAGGAATAAAATCGGGAGACAAGGACATTAAGGAAGTGGTGCTGATAAGCAGATTCGAACTGCCGACCTCACCCTTACCAAGGGTGTGCTCTACCAACTGAGCTATATCAGCACATCTTGGAGCGGGCAGCGGGAATCGAACCCGCATCATCAGCTTGGAAGGCTGAGGTAATAGCCATTATACGATGCCCGCATTGAACTCGGCTACCTGACTTTAATCAGCTGTATGTTGATCTCAATATACTTTGCTTTCAGTTAAGTACCAAAAGAATATCAAGATTAAATCTGATTTCTTGGTGGTGGGGGAAGGATTCGAACCTTCGAAGTCTGTGACGGCAGATTTACAGTCTGCTCCCTTTGGCCGCTCGGGAACCCCACCTTTCCAAATTCTTAATGGTGCCGGCACCAAGAATCGAACTCGGGACCTACTGATTACAAGTCAGTTGCTCTACCAACTGAGCTATGCCGGCATCAAGTGCTGCGCATTCTAGGCAGTGTGAACGCTCTATGCAACAAAAAAATTGCTTTCCTTGATCATTCGGTTATAAAACACTCACCTCCATTCGATTAGCTGTTTTTTTCAATAATTTTAGCTTAAAAAATAAACACCCAATTACCTACCAACTAAGGAACCGATTACAAGTGCTCGATAAAACTTGATAGGACACTTCACCTTGAATCATTTAAATTTCCATCGTGATAAGCAAACAGCTGAAACTAACATTAAGAAGTAAAACAACTCAATTTTTTACAATTCTGCATTTCTTACAAAAAAAACCGCTAAAAATATAAAAAAGCCTACGCCTGCCGCTCATCAGTCGATATCATGCGATTTATTTTTTGTCGGGTACAGGTTGTTTATTGCAACTTGTCAAACCTGCACAAACAGGCAGATGTTGGTTTATGAATAAAAAAGAACTTTTTTTGGCTACTCCATATTTGCAATTCAATCGTGAACAATGGGCAACCTTACGTGATTCAGTTCCACTGACATTAACAAAAGAAGAATTAATTGATTTAAAAGGAATTAATGAAGAAATCTCTTTAGAAGAAGTTGTTGAGATTTACCTTCCTTTATCTCGCTTGCTCAATTTTTATATTAGTTCAAATTTACGTCGTCAAGCAGTGCTCGAACAATTTCTAGGTACTGACGGACAAAAAGTCCCTTATATCATAGGAATTGCTGGCAGTGTTGCTGTTGGTAAAAGCACTACAGCACGTCTATTACAAGCTCTGCTGAGTCGTTGGCCTGAACACAGAAGCGTAGAATTAATTACTACAGATGGTTTTCTACATTCTAACAGCGTGCTGAATGAACGTGGACTGATGAAAAAGAAAGGGTTCCCACAATCATATGATATGCATAGCTTAGTGAAATTTGTATCTGATATTAAATCGGGCTCTAAACAAGTATCCGCACCAGTATACTCTCATCTTACCTATGATATCGTACCAAATGAGCAAAAATTCATTAAACAACCAGACATTTTAATTCTAGAGGGTTTGAATGTATTACAAAGCGGTATGGATTATCCCCATGATCCACACCATGTATTTGTCTCTGATTTTGTCGACTTTTCTATCTACGTCGATGCACCAGAAAAATTACTCAAAAGTTGGTATATCAGTCGTTTCTTAAAATTCCGCCAAGGTGCCTTTTCCGATCCAGATTCTTATTTCCACAGTTACTCCAAACTATCAGAAGAAGAAGCCATAAATACTGCATCTGATATCTGGCAAGAGATCAATGGACTGAATTTGCGACAAAATATTTTACCAACTCGAGAACGCGCAAGCCTAATCATGACAAAAGGTATTAATCACACTATTGAAAGCGTAAGGCTACGTAAGTAAAGATAGTCTCCGAACCCGGAAGACATTTCTCTTCCGGTCATTTTCAACGACCTCTTAAAGAAATCTCCCCGCCGATATATGGGGTTATGACACCATTCTGATCAAGTAACAAAGCACCTTGCTGATTAATACCCCTGGCTATACCATACACTTCCTGACTACCAATAATTAATTTCACCGGCCTATCCATAAAATTATCTAACTCAAACCACCGAGAAACAAATGAAGACAAACCTTCATTTTCAAACTGAATTAGAGCTTTCCTTAGATCAAGTATTATTTCTACAGCCAATTTATTACGATCAACTTGAATTCCTGCCTGCAACAAATTAATCCATTGCTGATTAATAGGTTCTTCGTCCTTATGGTCCATCGAAATATTTATACCCGCACCTATTACAACCTGAGCAGCATCACCAGTATTTCCTATTAGTTCAACTAAGATTCCCGCTAATTTCTTATCATCAAGATATAAATCATTTGGCCATTTTACCCTAATTCTATCAGCGCCAAATCGATGCAATACTTCAGCAATAACAATGCCAACAACCAAACTTAATCCAATTGCAGCAGCAGGTCCTTGCTCAAGGTGCCAATACATAGATAAATAAAGATTTTTACCAAAGGGAGAAACCCATTTCCTTCCACGCCGCCCTCTGCCAGCATACTGGTACTCTGCAACACAAGCATCCCCTGATTTCAATTCAGATAAACGTTCAAGCAAATACTGATTAGTCGAATCAATAACTGGCAAAACAGTTATACGATCCTGAGGTAAGTATTGCAAAATAGTAGACTCATCAAGTAGCTGCATAGGTGCCATAAGGCTATAACCCTTGCCAGGAGTTGTTTCTAGTTCAATTCCCCATTCACGAATTGTCTGTATATGTTTATTAATTCCAGCCCTACTCATCCCTAAATATTGTCCCAACTGTTGACCAGAATGAACTTCACCGTCAGACAAAATCTTAATCAACTGTAATGGCACGGTTATATCTTTCATGAAATACATTCCACAGCATCAATTTCGCCTTTAGAACCAATAAAACGAACCTCAGGTTCAAGTAATACACCAAACTTACTTATCACTTGCCTGCGAATGTAAGCAGCCAATAAGACTACATCCTTACCTGTAGCATTTTCCTGATTTATCAATACTAGAGCTTGTCTAAGATGCACAGATGCACCTCCAATGCGATAACCTTTTAAATTACAACGTTCAATGAGCCAAGCTGCCGCCAATTTAAACATCCCATTCGTGTAAAGATATTGGGGACTATCAGGGTAATTTTCTTTAATTTTTGCCGCAACTTCCACACTGACAATTGGGTTTTTGAAGAAACTCCCCGCGTTTCCTGTTATTGCAGGATCAGGCAATTTACTGGTGCGCATTGCACATACTGAATCAAAAATCTGCTGAGGAGTTACATTATCTTTCGACAGCCTAGTTAAATCACCGTAGTTCAATATTGGCTGCCAATTCTTCTTCAACAATAATCCTACAGAAATAATAGAATAATTTGCTTTATATTTATGCTTGAAAACACTATCCCGATATCTAAACTGACATTCACCAACACTAAGACGCGTTTGCTCCCCAGTTTCTAGATTAAGAACATCTACATATTCACACACATCTCTAAATTCAATACCATATGCACCAATATTTTGAATTGGTGCTGCACCAGAGCAACCAGGAATTAAAGCCAAATTCTCTAATCCATAGATTTGATTTTTAAGAGAATGACAGACTAATTCGTGCCAATTTTCTCCCGCCCCTACATGTAAATGCCATGATTCATCTGTCTCCCGCTGTTGAATCCCCATAATTCTATTCAGAATCACAGTTCCTTCAAAATTCGCAGTAAATAAGACATTACTTCCTCCACCAAGCAGTAATACAGGTTGTTTTTCGCTTTTGGCTTTCTGCCATAAAGCTAATAAAGACTCGGCAGATTCAGCTATATCTAAACGTTTAGCATAGGCTGATAACCCAAAGGTATTAAACTCTTTAAGAGAAAGCATTCACTCAACACTCAATAAAGCTATTTAATAAGTAGTTTATCAGCTATAGGCGTGGAAAACAGTTGGAAAACTAAGTTAATTCTTTGTTAAATGCAAAAAGGCCACCCCTTTGGATGGCCTTTTTGTCTCAAAATAAGGTCTGGCAGTTCCCTACTCTCACATGGGGAGACCCCACACTACCATCGGCGCTACGGCGTTTCACTGCTGAGTTCGGCATGGGGTCAGGTGGGACCACCGCGCTATTGCCGCCAGACAAATTCTTTATTCTTTATTCGTTATCATGGTGCTGATACCCAGATTCGAACTGGGGACCTCACCCTTACCAAGGGTGTGCTCTACCAACTGAGCCATATCAGCAATGGTTGCCCAAACTCACTGTTGGCGCAAAAAATTAAAGCCTGGCAGTTCCCTACTCTCACATGGGGAGACCCCACACTACCATCGGCGCTACGGCGTTTCACTGCTGAGTTCGGCATGGGGTCAGGTGGGACCGCCGCGC
>NZ_JBHFKT010000081.1:0-4856 GCF_042879335.1 Photorhabdus sp. RM96S
AAAAATATCAAAGCACATGGTTTTTGCTCTCAAAAAGAGAGTATGAGATCATAACTATTACCGTCGGTCAAATCTGATTTTTTTAACAAAATATTCACGATCTTGCCCTGGCGTTTATTCCGATTCCAGCGTGAGCATAGTAATAATTCGCCCTTATTATTTGAAAATAAAAATGATAGCGAAGATGGATTCACATTCAGTCCATATTTTTCTTTAATCAATGGAAAAGTGGTTATTTCTAGATAATCATGGCCTTTTTTGGATAACTCAGTATTAACTGTTTTTTGCAGTTAATGCTGGGGAATAAGGAAATATAACTAAAATATAAATCAACATACAAACTGAGATTGTCGCAATGAGAAAAGTTTTTTTATTTTTTATGGTCCTATTTTCAATATCAGCTTATGGGAAAAATACTATGGATAAAGTTAAATATATCACTTATTTAGAAACTAATCGGGCACGTTGTGTCCTTAGAGTCAATGGGATGTATACATTAAGTAACCTGCATTCAATTACCGGCACTATATCGACCGGGTATAATATTGCACCATTATTGCAGAATGGTAAGAATACTATTTATATCGAAATGGCTCCATTTAGTGATGCAAAAGAAGGATATATTTATAAAGATAAGGATGCGGAGTGTAAAGTCCGGTTGGTGAGGATGACTCCTTACCACTCGGATGAAATCACGAATATTATTGCTAGCGTGGCAGATAAAAATGGCATAGCAGAGCCTAATAGTATGAAATCTGTTAATTTTAATACTGATACAGCACAGTATAGTAAAATAACGGAAAAAAACCTCAAGGGTGAAGGCATTTATTATGCAGAGAGAACAGTGACATTAAATGATTTGCCTGTTTGGGCTTGGACTACGGCTACTCCCTTGCCGGAGACGGAAGCAAGCACCGAGTTAGTTAGAAAAGCCTATGAAGATATCTGGCAAATAATGAAAAATAAAGATTTGGTAGCTTTACAATCGTCAGCTAAATTAATGTTGCATGAATATGCATTGGCCAATAACAGCACAGAACAGGTTTTTTTTGATTCTCTGGATTTTAAGCAAGATTTTGATAATGGTTATCAGGCAGTACCGATAGACTGGAGTAAATATAAACTGATACGTTATATGGGGGGACGGTTATTTAGGTTACAGCTTGAGCATAGCAATAATTCACCTTTGTTAATTGAAGATAAAAATAACAGTGAGAATGGTCGCACATTTAGCCCCTATTTTTCTCTAATCAATGGAAAAGTGGTTATTTCTAGATAACTATGGCCTTTTTAAAACAACTCAGTATTAACTTTTTCCGGTAGTTAATACTGAGAGATAAGGAAAGACTATGCTTTCGATTTACATGAAAAGTGCCGTTTGTGATTGTAAAACCCCGGACCCTTATATTCACAAAATTAGTGTTAAAAGTGGGTAAACGGGTTTTTCATTATAACCAGATTGAACCGATAGGGGATATTTGAGTGGTTGATGAAGCGGGTGGTGTACTGGCAGCAATTTCATTGGTGGGAAAACGGTGTGTGTCTGACAATCCACACTGTTTATCTCTTTTTTATTGCGTTATTTTTACGATTTTCTTCATAAAATAAAAAAATAACCGGTGGCAAAGCACCTTAATCCCCATCTATTTTGGTAATATTGTTTTACATGCAGATTTATTTTCAATTCATTATTAATGGTTAATGATTTTCGATTAAATTCCATTAACTCTCCTTATGAAAGGTTTTAACCAAGTTAAATCTTCCCTTGATATAAAAATTTAATACTTCTGTATTTTCACTTTTAAATGATTATGGCAGGTTAAAATAAATGAAGTATATACCCGTCATCTTTCAAGCTGCCTCTTTGTTGGCTGCGCTCACTCACCCCGGTCACATAGTTATCTATGCTCCCGGGGATTCGTTCCCTTGCCGTCGCGATGCAACTTGAAATCCATAGGGTATAACTGATGATAATCATATCCGATTTTTATCTTTACTGATGCTGTTTTACCCGCAGTTTTAAGCAGTTTTAATAAATTATCCCCCTTTATTTTGTCTTCATAAATCAGCCGATAAATAGCCTGATGGGATAAAAATATCCCTTTCTGTTTTCTCAAATAATCATCCCCTTTTTTCAGGGTTTAAATCCTGTCACATTAACCGTTTTATCCCTTTTTACCCCTTTTTTTATTTCTTCTTCTTTCTTTTCTTTTTCTTGGTATTATTTTTTCCTTCTATTTTCGAATGTCTCTGGCGTATGGCGTCATCCTGTTCAGCCAGTTTAAACACAGCTTCTTTATTAATAAACCAAAAAGACAAACAGGCCGTTTGGGCAATAATCAAGCTCCAGAACAGGCGGATAATATCGTTTGTAAAGATTAAATAAATGACCACGACACAGAGTAAATTAACAAAAACAGAGGTTAATAAACTGATAACCAATGTCTGAATAACCTGGCTAATTCCTGGTATTCGAGCAAAGGGAAGTAGGCATAACATTGCACCCATAGGGCCGAAAATCGCAGTGACGATTAAAATATCCAGAATAACAGAGCCGTCTTACCGTGTACTTTCTGAAAATCACTAAGCAGAGTTTTGACCAGTTTGCGTTCGGCACGAACCGATAGCCAGTGAACGATTTGAATAAACAACTCGATCAATTCGTCGATGATTTCCCGTTGCCGCCAATACAAGAAGATCGTAAAGAGTCCGTAGTTGAGTGCCTTGATTTGCAGATCCAAGCTTTGAGACAGGGTTGAGACGCGGGCATAGCCAATTAACACGAAATAGCTCCTGTAATTGTGCCAAAAACGTTCGTTTGTGCAATCCCATTTTGCAGATCGGTAGGTCAGTGACTTATCCATTGCAAAAATCTATTGCCAAACCTCCTCAAATGGCAACAGGTTAACGCAATTGCGCCCGATGACTTATTGTGACTATTGCGTGACGTGTAACATTGTCGTACGCTATTACACGCCATGTAATACGGATAGGACGATGATTAAATCATTCAAGCACAAAGGGTTGAAGCAACTTTTTGAAAAAGGGATTACTTCTGGTGTACCGGCGCAGGATGCCGAGAGGATTAACGACCGTTTACAGGCTATTGATGCGGCAAATGAAATAGGTGAGTTAAACCGTCAAATCTATAAACTTCACCGTTGAAAGGAGATCGCGAAGGTTACTGGTCTATTACTGTCCGGGCTAACTGGCGCATTACTTTTCAGTTCATTAACGGTGATGCTTACATTTTGAATTATGAGGATTATCACTAATGAGACAATTTAAAATTTCCCATCCTGGAGAGATTATAGCCAGAGATTTAGAGGACATGGGTGTTAGTGGTCGTCGCTTTGCACTCAATATTGGAGTAACACCCGCTACGGTATCGCGTTTTCTTGCCGGTAAAACTGCGTTAACTCCACCACTGGCAATTCGTATTGCCGCCGCGCTGGGAAGTACACCTGAGTTTTGGCTGCGTCTCCAGAGCGCTTATGACCTGCGTCAGTTGGAAAATCAAATCGACACGTCCGGGATCGTTTTATATGGAGAACAGGACGAAATGTCGTAGGTCATCTCAAAGCATTAAGCAATAGTCAATGCGGGGCTACGCCAGCCCTGCATTTGTTTGCAGTTATCGCAGCTACCCGGTCACTACCCCTTATTAAAATCGCCATGGCAAGGATAAGCAGAAAGGCGCCAAAGAATATATACCCGTTATCTTTCAAGTTGCCTCTTTGTTGGCTGCACTCGCTCACCCCGGTCACATAGTTATCTATGCTCCCGGGGATTCACTCCCTTGCCGCCGCGATGCATCTTGAAATCCATAGGGTATATAGGAAAAATGTTTGAAAGGATAATCGAGATAAAAAACCGTGCTGGTAATGATCAATCCAATTAAAAGAACGGAAAGCCAGTGAAGGCGTTTAAATCCCACGACTTCTTTTAAAAGGAGATTGAGGATAAAGATTAATACGCAGGAAAAAACAAAAATAAAAGTAAAAAATATCATAGTCATCATAAGGTTTACTATCTGATTTATTTAAACTTGATACCGTCATAGGCTTTTTCTTCCTGACAGATTTCTAATAAAGGTAGCCTCTGATAATGAAACATGCGGGCAAAAATCAGATCAGGGAATAGATAAATCGCCGTATTATACTTCGTTACTGCATCATTAAACATTTCGCGGCGATGAGCAATTTTACTTTCTAGATCCGTCACCGATGTCTGCAATTGTGAAAATTGGGAACCTGAAATCAGTGTCGGATAGTTTTCAGCTACGGCCAGTACAGATCGGAATGCATTGTTCATTTCATTGGAGGCTTTGATTTTATCTGTGAAGGTATCGGCATTAAGATATCCCTGCCGTGCATCATTTAACCGAGTAAAAATATCACGTTCATGTTCCATAGACTTTTCCAGCACGGTCACAAGCTGCGGGATCTGTTCTGCACGCTGTTTTAAAATAACATCGATATTGGCAAATGTATTGCTTGTCTGCTCTTTCAGAGCAACTAGCCGGTTATAAATTGTGATCCCCCAACCGATAAGTCCTACAGTAATGAGGGAGATAATGATAGTGGTTATTGTCATCTTTTTCTCCACGAAAATCCGGTTATAAATAACATTTCAAAATAAGTGATCATCTGGAGGGAACTCAGACAAATTTTTGCGATCTGAACATCCAAGATTAACGGAAATATAAATAATCGATATTTTGATAAAGGGATTATCATTATGCGAATGCAAGTTAAAAACTAATTGAAATGAATGGCTTTCATAAAGTAATTGTTGTAAATATAATGTTTTCTCTTTTTTTCTTTTCTGGTATTTGATTCTTTAGGCTCTTCTAT
>NZ_JBHFKT010000082.1:0-4853 GCF_042879335.1 Photorhabdus sp. RM96S
GGCTGCTGCGGGTCACCGACGCGTTACATCAGCAGACCGACTACCACCACAGCCCGTTTCACGCCAGCCCGGCGGGCAGCGTCAGCGAGATTTGCTTGCCGGACGGCCTCCAGCAGACCATTGACTACGACAGCGAGCGCCGGGTCTCGGCGGTGACTGACGGGGAAGGCCGGACCACCCGCTATACCTATGACGCCTTCGACCGGCTCAGCCACCTCACCCGCCCGGATGGCACGGCCCTGACCTTTGGCTACGACCGACTGACCCGCCTGAAAACCGTGACCAACGAAACCGGTGAAACTTACCATTACACCCGTGACCCAGCTGGCCGGGTGATTAGCGAAACCGATTTTACCGGCCGGACCATTCATTATCAGTATGACGCCGCCGGACGCCGCCTGACTGCCCGTTACCCCAATCACCAGCTGCTGCGCTGGTGTTACACCGACGACGACCGCATTACCCGCCAGGAAGCGTGGCAGGAAGAGGATGACCGGTGCGCGTTATGCTCAGTCACCACCTACGACCACGACGCGCAGGGACGGCTGGTCCGGGCCACTAACCCGGACGCGGTGGTGGCGTTTGCATACGATGAGGCCGGCCGCCTGACCCAAGAGACAATTAACGGGCGTGTCGTCAGCCATCAGTGGGACCCGCAAAGCGGCCTGCCCACCGGCCGCCAGGTGGACACCCAGCCCGCGGTCAGCTGGTACTACGGCCTTAACGGCCGGCTGATGCAGTGGCAGCTTGACGGCCATGCTCCGTTGCAGATGCAGCATGACGGGCTGGGCCGGGAAATCGCGCGGGAAAGCGCCGCCGGTTTTATCCAGTCACAGGCTTACACCCCGGTCGGGCTGCTGGCCCATCAGACCGCCGGCCGCAGCTCCGACTGGTTCAAACAGACGCTGTACGAGGCCGACCCGCATTTCCCGCCGCGGGGCAGCGCGGTCACCCGCCACTGGCATTACACCCCGGCCTACAACGTGGCCTGCATTGAAGACACCCGCTGGGACGAGACGCGCTACGGCTACAATGCCAATGACCAGGTGGTGACCGCCCAGTTTGGCGGGCCGCGAGCCTGTGACGAACAGTTTGTGTATGATGCCGGCCAGCATCTGCATTACCAAAAACGGGTACCGGAACGGCTCAGTGAAGACCTACGCCAGAGCTACCACACCCAGCAGGCGGGGCGGGTGATTCAGCACGGCGCCTGCGCTTATCGCTACGATGAAAACGGGCGACGAACAGAGAAAACCGAGCAGCGACGGGGCTACCGGCCGCGGACCTGGCGCTACCGCTGGGATGCGCAAGACCGGCTGACCGGGGTTATCAGCCCGGAAGGCACGCGCTGGCGCTATGGCTATGATGCTTTCGGGCGACGGATTAGCAAGCGGAAAGAGGAGGACACCGCCGGACCGCCGGTGAAACCGACCGCGATAATCGGCTACGATTACCTGTGGAGCGGGGAGCAGCTGATTGAAGAGACGCCGGTGTATGCGGATGGCACTGTCGGGTATGAACAGAGCATTCACTGGCTGTATGAGCCGGGCGCCCTCACGCCGCTGGCACGGCATGAAAAAGGTCAGCTATGCTATGTGGTGAGTGATCACCAAGGAACGGTGCGGGAAATTCTGACCGAAGCCGGGGAGCTGATATGGGCCGGACGACTGCTCACCTGGGGCGAGCCGGAATGTTGGCCGGTGCTGACGGTCAATGACCCGCGCAACCTGACGTGTAACCTCCGGTTTTGTGGCCAATATGAAGACACGGAGAGTGGTTTATTTTATAATCGACACCGTTATTACGAGAGGGAAACAGGCCAGTACTTATCGCCGGATCCTTTGAATCTTAGTGGCGGATTTAACCCGTACAGCTATGTCCATGATCCGGTCAATTGGATTGACCCGCTGGGGCTAACGTCTAAAAAATGTGGAACAGGTGAATATAAAGATGTTGGTGGTCATCATATTCACGCTAAAGCCGGATTTAAAGATAATGTCAGTTATGATCCTAAGAGAGGGTTTTCAATAAGTCAGGACTATATGACTAAGAATAAATTAGATCATCAACTAATGACTAACTATCAAAGATCTGCCTTTAAAGAATTAAAAAACAGTGGACGCCCAAATACACTCCAAGAACATACTAAGATTGCGGTTGACGCTTTAGAAGCAGGAGGCGCATCAACTCAGCAAGCAAGAAACTTAGTCGCTGAATCTCTATGGAATCTACGAAATCAAGGAGTCAGAGCTCCTTCTAATATTCCATGGTACAAATAGGATAAAATTATGTCAGATACCGAATTACTTAAAATATTTGGTCATATATTAATGACTACAGTGCGAGATCGATCAATTGAACGCTTTGAGAACATATCGTCAGGAACAGTAAAAGCAAAATACTTACTTGAATTACATAATTTAATAGAAAATTTTACCTTAGAACAACGAGAAGTCCTTAGGAAGTTAGTTGTTGAATCTATAGATAATGTTATTTTTAACTTACTTGATATGCTAGAGCAAAATGAAGATGCTATGAAATTACTACTATCTGAAAATAATGGTAGTGAAAGAAATATTATCAATATTAGCGATGGTCTATCCGGTGAGCTATTTACTGATGATGGTTGGATAGAACAATTTAGTAAGTATAAATGATATTCAGGCCGGGAGATCCCTGTGATCTTCCGGCCTTCTAATGATCTACCGTGGCGCATACCCACGGTAAGCCAGCGCCGATTGGAGCTTACCGATGGCATCCTTAATCTGATACGCTTCCTCGTCATTCACGGCACAGGCGCGTATCCCCGCCCAGTTCAGTCGCTTAACCAGTTGGGCTAAGGCCAGCGCTTCAATGTGGGTTAACTGAATGTCCTGCAAATGTTCAATCGCTATTGTCATCACATGCCTTAAGCTGAATATATGAAGAAGAAGTTTGGAATTTCTAAAAGTAAATCCATTGCAATACAAATGGAACATATATCCATCTAATAAAGGAAGGCATCCATTAACCAGATCTTACGCAAGAAGACCTTTCCTTCATGAAACACCAAAAGAAACATTAGCCAAAGATATCATGGATGCTAGAAAAATATATAGAGATCAAGGATTATATACTAAAAAAATTAAACAAGGTTTAAGGGAAATTATCAGGCTGAATAAATAAACATTCCTCAATGTATTTAAAAAACCATCTAAGTGTCCAAAAAATAGAGGATAAAATGAATTTAATCGAAAGTCTTGAAAAATCATCAAGCATGGATTCCCCTGAAAGTATTCGTATATTTCCCAATGCCTTACATAAAATGGCCGAGTCAAAAGATAAGAAGTATTTTCCAATAATTTTAAATTATTTTGATGACGAAAGTGAATATACTGACATGATGAAAGAAATTATGGGAATGGTGGGATCTTTTGAAACTATAGATTATATTTCTACTATTATCGAATTCAATGAAGTATTACAAAAAAGCTTTAGATTGGCTTGGTATAATTCATTATAGTATAATAAATTCTGAAAAATATATAGATATATATAAGAATATATTAACTAACTCTCCACATAAAGAAGAAGTTAAAGAATATCTTTATCGCTTTTTAGATGATAACCCAGAAAGGAAAAAGGCAATATCTTTTATACTCAGTTGTTAGATAGGCGAGTTGTATTAAAAGGCTGGAAAGATCCCAGTGATCTTTCGTCTTTGTTATCTTTATGCTTAAAATAAATATTTTACAGGGTTGGTCTTATATATTAAATATATAACTTAAAATCACAAAAATATAAAATAAATAAGAAGATAAACAAAAGAATAATACAGAAAAATATAAGATTAATATTAAATATATACATAGGATATATTTTAGCTATTTTATTCTGATTTCTCTCTGAAACAGCAAAAAGCCGGGATCGCTTCCGGCGTGCTTCTTTCTTACCGTGGTGAATGCCCATGCCACGCTGACGGGTTAATGCAATGGCAAGGCATCAAGGTAATCACGGATATACTGATGCAATAAAAAATACTCTGGATAAAATAAATTTAAATCAATCAACTGATGCCATATCGAAACAAGTAGCTAACATCCAAAATATAACTAAAAAAGATATGGAGAATGGCAATATTATTAAACACAAAGATAGGTATAACACTAACATTCAGGGGGAAGACGTAAATTAAAAAGTCAGACAAAGCATCTTTGATCTCTGGAGTAGAATTTTAGGATAATTTAATCTGGGTGAGATAATAAATTTTTATATGGAACCCGTTGAATTCTTTAAAAGCTCAGATTTTTTATCCGGTTCTATTGAAGAATTTAATGAATATGAAATTATTGATAATAAAGATAGGGCATTAAAGCTTCTTTTCGAACAAGACATACCAGGTAACTATATTGTTTGGAATGATTTTTCTCTGATCTGGTATCTGAGTTTTATCTTCATGAGGATTATAAAAAAGCAGAAAAGGATATCCTTGATAGAATAAAAATATCTACTCAGGATCAAGTTAAAGAAAAGATGAGAAAAAGAAAATGATATCTTATAAGAAAGAAACAAGGGTTAGTTGATAACATAGAATACGATAACTTTCTAAATGAAGTAAATGACGAATGTAATGACAGGTTAAATATGATAAGCATTTATCGATATTTATTTTCTTTTAATCAAGACGCTAAATTAGAAGCCATATTTTCTATGTTCAAAAAAGGAGTTATGCCGTGCGGTATAAAGAAAGACAAAAAGACATGAGGGAACCTCTAAAAACTCTCAATACAAAAAATAAGATCAATTTTGCACTCACCAATAAATGACCTTATTGTGTATGACTTTTTCTTGCTTTTTCAGGGGAAAAAATAAAC
>NZ_JBHFKT010000083.1:0-4770 GCF_042879335.1 Photorhabdus sp. RM96S
GTTGACCGTCAGCACCAGACAGCGGTTCAGCAGCTCTTCATCCACATCAATGGCCGTCGTCGTTAACATCAGCATCACCGGTCCCTGTACCTTGTATTCCCGCGTCACCAGTTCGCCGCTCTGTTCGTTCTTGCCGGTGCTGGCGATTTTCAGCTCGCCGTCAGATTGCAACAGTTTCAGGGCATAGGCCGCCTGCCGCACGCCTTCTTCTTCGGCTATCGCCAGTATCTTGTGTTGCAGGCTGGTTTCCCCCAGATAGTAGAGGCTCTGCCCGGTCATTGCCGAGTACTGGATACGCTCCTCTTCCGGCATCAGGTTCAGCACCGCCTCCATCAGGGACGATTTCCCGGCAGCGGAACTGCTTTGTATCAGCACGGCCAGCGGTTTATCCAGTTTGCGCGAGACCGCCGCCAGATACCCGGTCAGCAGATTGGTGGATTCGCCGACCACCCCGCAGGCGGCCATGTCGTTGATAATCTGTTCTGTTAAGTTCGGCGATGTCAGCAACGCCAGCGCGGCGGCTTCGTCTTCTGCGCTGACCGTCACCGCCGTTGTCCCTGAGGCTTCGGCCTCCGCTCGCTGCTCGGCATCCTGTTGCTGCTCCAGCATCAGCAGCACCCGACCTGCTTCACGTTTAATCACAGACGGCTCGCATTCCAGCTCTTGCGCCGCCGTGCTGATGTAGTTCTGACGATGCCGCGCATGGTACATGTCCAGCGTATCCACATGGAACAGGCCGGACGTTTCATCCCGCACCTGCACATTCACTTTCATCACATCCGGCACCGGGGATTTTTTCATCCCCCGTACCCGCCAGACCCGGGGGCCGCTTTTCATCAGCAGTTCACCGCAGGCCGTGCGCTCACAGGGCACGGGCGCAACGGTCAGCTCCGGCGGGGCGGCTAAAGAAGAAGATTTAGCCACCTCGGCACTTTGGGGCTTTTCCGTCACACTCGGCGAGACGGGCCGCTCATGGCTGAACACCGTGCCCGGCGCCGTTCCCTGTCCCAGCCAGACCGCCTGTTGCAACGCCAGCCCCAGCGCATGTTCGGCGTTACCGCTTTTCAGCGCATAGTCATTGGCATCCATGCCCGGCGGGAACTGCACCCGCCATGCCTCGATACCGGCTTCCAGTAAATCAGCCGCCACACTGGCCGCGCCACGGTCTCCGGCCTCGTCCCGGTCAAAGGCAATCAGCACCCGTTTCACGCCGTGGTACTGCAAGGCTTCGAGGTGCTCACGGTTAAACCCATTCACCCCGAACGCGGCGATCACGTTGCGGAACCCGGCACACCAGAAGGTCATGGCATCGATCAGCGCTTCGCACAGGATAATTTCATTTGATGCCTGCATCGCCGATTCATTCCAGACCCCGGCTAGCGGTGACGGCAGGTACAGATGCTTTGGGCTGTCTTTCAGCACTTTGTAATCCGGCTGGGTCCGGCGGCCATACAGTTGCAGCACCCGCCCGCGGCAGGCCACATTGACCGATTCTGTCCAGCCGATCACCGGCACCACGACGCAGCCCCGGAAGTGGTCCTGCCGGGTAGTGGTACGCAACACGCCCAGACCTGATAGTTTGTCGCGCAGTTGCTGGCCTTCCTGACTGCTCTTGGACGGTAATAAGCCTGCTGAACCGCCGATCCCGTGATTGCCTGCGTACCCCAGCTTAAAGTGACTCACCAACTCAGGATGATTCAGCCCGCGTCGTGCCAGCCAGGCTTTGGCTTCCGGTGACGCCAGTAAGTTCTGATGATAAAAATCAATCACCTGATGCAACAGCGCCTGCCCGTCATCGTCCAGATCGGCCAGTTTCGGGCGCGGCAGGGGTGCAGCCTGTAATTCCGGCGGGGCGGCTAAAGAAGAAGCGGCCACAACCGCATTGTCCATGTCCGGCAGCCCGGCCAGCTCCCGCAGCCGGCGGATACCGATTTTCAACGTCACGCCTTCCGTTTGTATCACCCAGTCCAGCACCGACCCCGCTGCGCCACAGCCAAAGCAGTGATACAGGTTCTTAGCCGGCGATATCACCATTGAGGGCGTTTTCTCGTTATGGAACGGACAGCGCAGCACATAATCCTCACCGCGTTTTTTCATCGTACGGCCTTGCTTACGCGCCAGCCCCAGCAACGAGACGGTTTGCTTTAAGTGGGCTAAATCGGTGTCGGGAACGCGGGTCATCAGAGACCTCCTGTAAAAACCTGTCAATATGCTTTTATGGTTTCTTTATACATGCATATATGGTATGTTTCAAGCATCATGTTTAAACAAGGGGGTAAAATGCTGGCTCTGTTTCCTTGGCGAGTAATTTCTATGGACTTTGGTAAACGTCTGGCAACCCTGCGTAAAGACCGCAGGCTTACTCAGGCCGCACTGGCGGAGAAAGTCGGTTGTCACGTGACAATGATCCGGCGTTATGAAGCTGACGAAGTACAACCGACACTGGAGATTATCCGCAAGCTCTCCCGTGCACTTTCTGTCAGTGCAGATACGCTGGTTTTTGACGAGAATGAGCGCAACCCGGATGAAGAACTGCGTTTGCAGTTTGAGGCTATCAGCCAGTTCACACCGGAAGAGAAAGAAGTGGCAAGGGTGTTACTGGAGTCATTGATTTTAAAACACGATGCCAACCGTTTTGCCCGTAACAACAGCAGAGCAGGCACCGAGAAGTAAGACATAAAACACGTGCGGCGATCCCGTGTTGGAGCACGGAACCGCCGCTAACCGTAAGCAACTATTGGAGTAGTTACTATGGCTAACCGCGATTGTAATGCAGATTGGAAGATTTCAAAAGCCCGGCGCAGCTATAAGGTGGGGTATACCAGCACCCGCCACGAAGATCGCAACACTGGCATGACCCGCTATTACAGTCAGCATCCCAGCCTGCATCTTAAAGGCAACTGGCTGGAAGAAGCCGGGTTTACCACCGGACAGGCAGTGAACATCACCGTTGAACGGGGGCAGTTGATTATCCGGCTCATTGAGAACAGCTGACGACTCAAAAAAGATCCCAGTGCTTGGACTGGGATCTTTTTGCTAACTGATTTTTAATCTTTTATGTCCATTTTAATGCTTGCCCCATCGGGAATATTTCGTATTTGTAGAGCCAAATCAGCTCTGGCTCTCATTGATTCGCCTGTTCGAGCTAAGTAAAGATTTTCCAATTCATATTCTCCGCCTAAAACAAAGGGAATTTTAGGGACTAAACGATAGCCAGATTGAATAGGACCGTAAATGTTTTGCCAATTATGAGCCAAAGAATATCCAGTTAAGACTTCATAATCTTCCAAGATAATCCCACTCCATTCATTTATACTCTCGGCTAATTTATCAAATAATCCCGTTTCAGGATCGAATGTATGAATACAATCATCTTTTAAACAAAACTGATTTCCAAAGATATCTTCTGCAAAGAAAAGAGCATCCTTAGCCATATCTTCGTACGAGTTAATCCATAACCTATTATTGTTCCAATCAATTAAGCCGATCTCTTCACCTATCGTTTCATATGGAAAAACGCGTAATGCAGACTCAAAGCCATAAAATCCATTTTTTTTAATCAATAAACAGCTCAATTCATCTACCAATGATTTTCCATAATTGGAAGCAATATATTTTTCTGATCTAACCGAAGAAATATCATGACTACAAATTGAGAGTAATTTGTCAGTTAAAGGCCACATTTTTCTATTTCTCCGTTTCTATTTTGCCTGATTTGTCTGTCTTTTCTGTCTTTATAATTACAGTCGCACCATTAGGTAATCCGCGACATTGTTGACCAATACATGATCCAGCTCCTCTATTATCAGAAGGGGTAATTGGTCGAACCGAAGCGCCTGAGCCACCTTCTTTAAACATAGCAGGAGGATATTCATCACGATCTGCACCTTTCACCGGAGGAGTATTTTTCAAGGATTCTCCTCTCCTCTGAGCAGCGCCTCCACGATCAATCGTCAACACATTAGGATGCCCTGCTTTCTGAGCATCTTCAATATGCTTCGCTGATTCTGGATATTTTGTTTTATCTACAACAATAACTTTATGCTCATTAGTATGTTGTTCAGAGCTACTGCCTTTGTTAACAGTTGAACCTTTTATTGACGGTACAGATGATGGTTTCGCCTGCATTTTATCACTGGCTTTTGCCCCAATAATTCCCGTCGCGGTCTCCAGCAACAACAGGTTGCGCTGCTCTTCTTTCACATACTGCGCCGCATCGGCTTTGGATAAGCCTGCGTTCTCCAGCTCTTTCTGACGCAATTCAGTATTAAAGAACCCGGAGAGCGGTCCACTGCCACCATTTAACCAACTGCTCTGCTCTGAACGCCCTATCTTGTCATTGGCACGGTATCCTGATACCGCCAGTTCTTTACCCAACTCATGGTTGATAAAGGCCAGCTCTTCGCGGCTCAACTCACCATTCAACGCCATTTGTTTCAGGCTGTTGATAGTTGCATCACTGGCCTGCCGGTACTCTGTCCAGACCCCTTTACGGCAACGGTCATCCTGACACGATGCTAGTTTACCGCGCATGTCTTCAACCGACGGCAGACCTTTATCCAGAATGCGCTGGCTCAGTTCTTTGGCCTTACCGCACGCTTCCGGTGACAGCGTGCGGCAATCGCCCAGATTTCGGGAGGCCAGCGCATTATTCTCAATAACAACGCATTCCATTGCGAAGTTGATTACCGAACGCCGATTTTCCTAATGCCCTCAGTCAGTTACACCCCGTTTTTTCCAATGTCCGTTCACCGCCGAACTCAAAACCCC
>NZ_JBHFKT010000084.1:0-4440 GCF_042879335.1 Photorhabdus sp. RM96S
GTTGAAAACATAAAGATTACCTCAAGTCGTGTTTGTTATTGAGATCAATCTATGAGGAAAAAGTTCAATAACGAGGGGGCAGGTTAAAATATTTGTGTAGGAAAGACAGGTGCAGCCCCCAGGGGCTTCCCTGCTGAACAGCGTCACCTGCGGGCCTCGCCGGCCCGCACCCGGCCAACCCGCGTCAGCGGCGCAGACAAGCTGCCCCGCCGCCACGGGTTATCGATAAAACCCGGTTCTGGCAGGTTGAAAGGCGGTGTACAAACACGTCAGCAAATACACACAAGGGGTTAACGGCAGCTAACACCGCCGCTATACTGCTCAATGTGCAGACCGGATAAGGGCGTCAGGGTATGGCGGTAGCGTGCACACATCCTGAAAAGGCACGTCGGGTCAAAAAAAGTTGCAGGAGCAAAATGGGCGAAACGCGTCCTTCTGAAAGCCTTGTCCTGTGCGGCCTGGCATCGCCCTATAAGTATGACTGCCTCGGAGCTGATGCCCCTTTTGTGGCCAATATGAAGACACGGAAAGCGGTTTATTTTATAACCGGCACCGTTATTACGAGAGGGAAACAGGCCAGTACTTATCGCCGGACCCTATTGGGCTAAATGGGGGTCTGAATCCGTATGCGTACGTCCATAATCCGGCGAACTGCATTGATCCATTCGGGTTGGCGGGTTGTCCAACACAAAAATATGAAGTTAGTACATTCTATGATTTACAGAGACGTTCTAAGGTGGGTGATAAATTAGATATCCACCATGCGGCTCAAAAACATCCTGCGGGGCAAGTAATTACTGGTTATGATCCTAAAGTAGCTCCATCAATAGCTCTCCCTAGAGGAGAACATAAACTGATTCCTACAATGAAAGGACCATATACGGGATCGGCTAGAGATTTATTGGCAAAAGATATTAGAGACTTGCGCAATTATACTAATGCTCCTCCTTCAGCAATAAAAGATTTGCACAATTTAAATAAAGAAATGTATCCAGAAGCCTTCACTAAAATAAGGTAATAAGATGAATTCTCAACTATTTGTAGATATATTAAAGCTTGTAGTAAGAGATGCTGCTATCGAAGACACTATCTCAATACTTGAATCTCCCCCAGGTAGAAAACCACAAAGGGAACTAATTGAACTATCTGATTTTTATAATGAAAAATCGAAGGAAGAGAAAGAGATAATCAATAAAATAATAAGAATAGTAGCTGATAATACATTGTTCGGTATTCTTTGTGTTATTGATGGTGTACGTGCAATAGAAAATGATGAAAATAAAGGTGAGCTAATATTGACCTATAAAAAGGAAAGTATAGTTAACTTAAATAAAAATAGTAATCTGCACGATATATATAATGCTAGTTAATTAATAAAGCCGGAAGATCCCCGAGATCTTCCGGCCTTTTTATGATCTACCTTGGTGCATATCCACGGTAAGCCAGAGCAGATTGAAGCTTAGAGATCGCATCTTTGATCTGATACGCTTCCTCATCATTCACCGCGCAAGCCCGTATCTCTGACCAGTTCAGCCGCTTAACCAGTTGGGCCAGGGCCAGCGCTTCAATGTGGGTTAACTGAATGTCCTGTAAATGTTCAATCGCTGTCGTCATCTCATGTTCTCCCCTTAACCCGCAAAACCACTTATTAACGCCCGCATCTGCTGCTTAATCTCCCGCAGTTGGGCCTGTTGCCGCTGGTACTGCTGATACTGTTGTTGCGTGGCCTCACTGTCAGGAATAAGGACCAGACAACCGTCCATCACCTTCACCGTAATCTGGCCGCCGGTATTAAACCCCGCCTGTCTCAGCCACTGTCCCTTAAGATGTATCGCCGGTGTGGCGTTGTTGACCCTGTTCCCGTTCGATACATAGCCCACCGTGTAATAACGTTCTGTTTTCACAGCTTTATTTATCGCCGCTTCTGCTTTAGAATGCGCCTTAGCCATAGTAACTACCTCTTTTAGTTGCTTGTGGTGAGCGGCAGACGTGAGGTGCGAACTCACCGTCTGCCGCGCTATCTCAACGCTTAGTGCTGTTAAATCCCATTGCCTGTTCAACCATTGCTTTCTTGACAAAGCTGTCAAGTACCACAATCAACGCTTGTTGATCGGTATCTGGCAACAGGTCCGCTTTTTGCCACAAAGAATGTAATGTGTGGTTGCGGATCTTTACTTCATCCGATACGGCCTTGCGGCCAACCAGTTCATCTATCGTGACCTGGAGCACATCAGCGATCTTAATAACCGTTTCCAAATGTGGCGCACTCGCGCCTTTTTCCCAACGATTATAAGCGCGCGGATCAACGCCCAACAGTTCAGCCAGCCGAACCTGACTTAAATTACGTGCCTCACGCAACAAGCGAAGACGTTCTGCAAATGCTGACATATCCAACCCTGCACACAATGAATCAATAGGGTTCATTGTATCGTCTCCTTTTTTAGCTGCCTGTTGCAAATCTCATAATATATAGATAATATAATCTACATATATGTCTATTGACAAGGGTTTAAAAGGAACATTTTTATGGCACGCATCCCGGAAGCAGAATTACAGCACCTGAAAGCCGCCGCCTCCTTAGTGGCCGTGGCGGAACAACAGGGACGAAAGCTGATTAAACACGGCAAAGATGATTACGTGGTGCTGTGTCCGTTTCATCAGGAGAAAACCCCGTCAATGGTGCTCAGCCCGAAAAAGAATCTGTATCACTGCTTCGGCTGTAATGCGGGCGGTTCAGTGCTGGACTGGGTAATGAAAACCGAAAGCTTAAGCCTGCGCCATGCGGCGGAGCGGTTGCGGGCTTTATTGGGCGAAAATCCGGCGGTCGAACCGCTGGTTGCGCCGTCTGAACCGACATTGCTGGCCGAAGATGAAGCCGGCCGGCAGGCGCTGCTGCATCGGGTGGTTGAGTTCTATCACCACACATTGCTGAACGCGCCGGAGATGCAGGCGTATCTGACCCAGCGGCGACTCAATCACCCGGAGTTAGTCGCTCACTTCCGGCTGGGCTTTGCCAACCGTACGCTGGGGTATCGCCTGCCGTCAAAGAAACTCAAACCGGGCGCTGAAATCCGGGCACGGCTGCGTACGGTAGGGCTGATGCGTGAATCGGGTCATGAACATTTTACCGGCTCGCTGGTTGTGCCGGTTATCGATCCTCAAGGGCAAATACAGGAAATCTATGGACGTAAAATCGGTGACCACCTGCGGGTGGGTACGCCGTCGCATCTCTATCTGCCGGGCACGCATCGCGGGGTCTGGAATGAGGCGGCGCTGATGGCCTCGAAAAGCCTTATCTTGTGTGAATCGCTGATTGATGCGATGTCGTTCTGGGTCGCCGGTCATCGGAACGTGACCGCCGCTTACGGGGTCAACGGGGTGACGGCTGACCACTGGCAGGCGTTTGAGCGGCATGGCATCAAACAGGCGCTTATCGCATTCGACAATGACAGCGCGGGCAATGAAGCGGCGGTAAAACTGGCGGCGGCGCTGCTGACAAAAGGTATCACCCCGCTGCGCGTGATGTTCCCGCCCGAAATGGATGCCAACGACTATCTGTGTCAGGTGGCCGAGCCAGAAGCCGCTTTCGCCCTGCTGCTTGAGAGCGCGACGCCAATGTCAACCGCAGTGACAACGCGCACGGAAGTGGAGGTATCAGCAGAAGCCGCCCCGCCTCCGGCTTTAGCCGCTGCTGTGGCGGCAGTGCAAAACCCGACGCCCGGCCTCATCTGGGAAGCGGGGGCAGACGGGGAACTTAAGGTCTCGCTGGGCAGCCTGCGCTGGTGCATTCGGGGGTTGTCTTCCGTGAAAGCGGGCGCAGTTGCCATAAAGCTCAATGCGCAGGTCATTGATACCCAAAGCGGCGTGATGTTCCTGGATGGCGTTGACCTGATGAGCGCACGCAGCCGCCAGGGTTACGCGCGGATGGCAGCGGCTGAGCTGGGGCTGGCCGAGGGGGATATTCGCCGGGCACTGGGACAGGTATTACTGGCGGTTGAACAGTGGCAGCAGCAGGGGGAAATGGGGACTGAGCAGAAAACGCAAGAAATGAACGACGCCGAGCGGGCAGCGGCGCTGGCGCTGCTGCAAGACCCGCAACTGAGTGAGCGCATCACCGCTGACTTAGCCGCCTGTGGCGTGGTGGGGGAAAGCACCAACCTGCTGGCCGGTTACTTAGCCGCCGTCAGTCGCAAGCTGGAACGTCCGCTGGCCGTGCTGATACAAAGCAGTTCAGCGGCAGGTAAAAGCAGCTTAATGGATGCCGTACTCAATCTGATACCGGAAGAAGAACGGCTGCAATACAGCGCCATGACCGGCCAGAGTCTGTTCTATCTGGGGGAAACCAATCTCCAGCATAAAATCTTAGCCATTGCCGAAGAGGAAGGGGTGCGGCAGGCCGCCTATGCGCTTAAGCTGTTGCAAAGCGACGGCGAACTGACC
>NZ_JBHFKT010000085.1:0-3880 GCF_042879335.1 Photorhabdus sp. RM96S
AACCGGTCAGATACACGCTGCCCCCACGACGATCACACCGGTGAACGGTATCAAAAATCAGCCGCTGGTCTTGCCCCCCGGTCAGCCGTTTGAACTGAGTTTGCCCCCGGAGACGGTGAAAGGGCAAACAGTCGACCCGGTGATACGCGTGGTGACACCCGATACCCGCTTGCCGAATAACAGCCTGTATACCGTGCAACCGGGCAGCGACAGCCACTATCTGGTCGAGACCGACCCGAAATTTACCCGGTACAAACAGTGGCTGGGCTCGGACTATATGCGGCAACAACTTACTCACGACCCGGCGCTGGTCCACAAACGCCTGGGCGATGGGTTCTATGAACAGCGGTTGGTGCGGGACCAAATCACCCAACTGACCGGCCGGCGCTATCTGCCCGGTTACAACAACGATGAAGCGCAGTTTAAGGCGCTGATGGATGCCGGTATCGTCTTTGGCAAACAGCAACAGTTAACGCCGGGCGTGGCGCTGAGTCCGGCACAGATGGCGCTGCTGACCTCAGACATTATCTGGCTGACTAACCAAACCGTGACCCTGCCGGATGGCACTACCGAGGTGGTCACTGTGCCACAGGTTTATGCCCGTGTCCGTCAGGGCGACCTGAGCGGTGACGGTGCCTTGCTGGCCGGCAATACCGTGGCGCTCAACAGTCAGGGCGATATCACCAACAGCGGCACGGTCAGCGGGCGAGATGTCACCCAACTGACGGCCAACAACCTGACCAACAGCGGATTTATTCGCGGCGGCAAAGTGGATTTGACGGCCCAACAGACGCTCACCAACCGGGGCGGCCAGATTCAGGGCGATGACCGGGTGACCCTGAAAGGCCGGGATATCACCAGCGCATCGACTGTGCGCGGGGATGGGGCAAACCGCTGGCTGGACCGTCCGGCAGGCATCTATGTGCAAAATGATAAGGGCACCTTATCGCTGAGCGCCATTAACAATGTGCAATTAACCGCCAGTGACGTCAAGAATGCGGGTAAAGACGGTCACACCGAGATAACGGCAGGCCATAACCTGACGCTGGACACCTTAAGTACACGTCGCACAGAACAGGGCGACTGGGGGAAAGATAACTATCGCCATCTGACCCAACAACAGGATATCGGCAGCCAGATAACCGGCGCAGGTGATGTGACATTGCAAGCCGGGCAGGATTTGAACGCCACTGCCGCCCACGTTAACGCCGGTCAACAACTGACGGCGCAGGCCGGGAATAACCTGACGCTGACCACCGGTACGGCCTCATCCGACTTAGTGGAGCACAGTAAACAAACCAGCAAAGGCTGGCTGTCGAAGTCGTCAGTGGAAACCCACGACGAAGTGCATGACCGACAGGCGCTCAGCACCACATTCAGTGGCGATAAGGTCAATCTCCAGGCCGGTAAAGACCTGAATATCCTCGGCAGCAATGTCGCGGGCACGCAGGATGTCAGCCTGAATGCCGGTCATCAGCTCTCCGTCACCACCGCCGCCGAAGCGCACGATGAAACCCATTTGCGGCAGGAGAAAAAATCGGGCCTGATGGGGACCGGGGGGATTGGCTTCACCTTAGGTAAAGCCAGCCAGAAAACCACCACCGACAGTGACCGCCAGCTGAGTAAAGGCAGCACGGTCGGCAGCAGCCAGGGCAATGTCACCCTCAAAGCGGGAGAACAGCTCCGGGTTCACGGCAGCGAGGTGATTGCCGGTAAAGACCTGACGCTGACCGGTCAACAGGTCGATATCACCAGTGCGGAAAACCGCCATCACACCACGACAAAAACCGAACAAAAACAGAGCGGCTTAACCGTGGCGCTGAGTGGCGCCGCAGGCGGGGCCGTCAACAGCGCGGCGCAAACAGCCAGAACCGCCCGCACTGAAAGTGACCCACGAGTGAAAGCGCTGCAAAATACTAAAGTCGCGCTGAGCGGGGTACAGGCCGTGCAGGCTGGCCGACTGGCGGAAGCTCAGGGCAGTGTCGACAAAGGCAATAATAATCTGGCCGGGGTGAGCCTGTCTTATGGCCGCCAGTCTTCCCGTTCAGAACAGCAGCACCGCCAGACCACTCAACAGGGCAGCCATCTCGCTGCCGGGGATAACCTCACCATAACCGCCAAAGGGGATGACAAAGGCGCATCAGGCCAGAATGGCGATATCCGCATTCAGGGCAGCCAGTTACAGGCGGGTAAAGACCTGCAACTGAATGCTCACCGGGATATTCAGCTCTCATCCAGCCAGAACACCGAACAGACTACCGGCAAAAACAGCAGCCACAGCAGCTCGCTGGGCGTGGGCCTGACTGCGGGACCGGGGGGCACCGGTCTGAGCGTCTCGGCCAATGTCAGTCGGGGCAACGGCCGTGAAAACGGCAACGGTGTCAGTCACACTAACACCACGTTACAGGCGGGACAGACCGTCGGGCTGAACAGTGGCCGGGACACCACGCTAAAAGGCGCTCAGGTCAGCGGCGAGCAGATTACCGCCGACGTGAAACGTCATCTGACCCTCAGCAGCGAGCAGGACAGCCAGCGCTATGACAGCCAGCAACAGAATGCCAGCGCCGGCGTCAGTGCCACCGTGGGCCCCCTCACTAACGGTACCGCGAGCCTCAATGCCAGCCGCAATAAACTGCACAGCAACTATGACAGCGTGCAGGAGCAGACCGGGCTGTTTGCCGGCAAAGGTGGCTATCAGGTTCATGTCGGTGACCACACCCAACTGGACGGCGCGGTGATAGAGAGTCACGCTGACAAAACCAAAAACACCCTGAACACCGGGACGCTGGGCTTCAAGGACATTCAAAATCAAGCGGACTTTACTGTTGAGCAGCAGAGTGCGGGCGTTAGCCTGGGTCAACCGACCGCCGGTCAGGTTCTGAATAATCTGGCAGTCAATGCGCTGACGGGGACTCATAACTCAGGCCATGACAGCAGCACCACGCACGCGGCGGTCAGTGAGGGCAATCTGATTATCCGGGATAAAGCGCACCAGACGCAGGATATCGCGACCCTCAGCCGCGATACCGATAACGCCGCGGATGTCCTCAGTCCGATATTTGACAAGGAAAAAGAGCAGCAACGACTGAAACAGGCGCAACTGATTGGCGAAATCAGCGCCCAGATGACCGAGATAGCCAGTACCGAAGGGAAAATTATCGCCACCAAAGCGGCGAAAGCGAAACTGGACCATATCAGTGAACAGGACAAAGCCGCGGCCAGAGAAAAATTGATCAACGCAGGTAATAAAGACCCCTCGCCAGCGGATATCAATAAGCAAGTTTATGACACCGCTTACACGCAGGCGCTGAATGACTCGGGCTTTGGGACTGGCGGAACCTATCAGAAAGCGTTACAGGCCGCCACGGCAGCGATTCAGGGGCTGGCAGGGAACAACCTCGGTCAGGCGCTGGCCGGAGGCGCTTCACCGTATCTGGCCGGGGTGATAAAAGCGCTGACGACGGACCCACAAACCCATCAGGTGGATATCGCTACCAATACGCTGGCCCATGCGATTTTAGGGGCGGTGGCGGCGGAAGTGAGCGGTAACAATGCCCTGTCGGGTGCCGCAGGTGCGGCGTCGGGGGAACTGGCCGCGCAGGTCCTGATAAAGCAACTTTACGGTGATGGGGCCAACGTCAGTGAATTAACGGAGGAACAAAAACAAACTATCAGCACCCTTTCCACCCTGGCAGCCGGGCTGGCAGGCGGTATTGCTGGTGACTCTACCGGGAGCGCCCTCACTGGGGCACAGGCCGGGAAGAATGCGATTGAGAATAACTATCTGAGCGTGAATGAGCTGGACAATTTTGCGCATCAAGCCCGCACCTGTGAAGGCGAAAGCTGCAAACAAGTGATCAAGGATATGGTTGATACTAAT
>NZ_JBHFKT010000086.1:0-3742 GCF_042879335.1 Photorhabdus sp. RM96S
TTTATTTTTTCCCCTGAAAAAGCAAGAAAAAGTCATACACAATAAGGTCATTTATTGGTGAGTGCAAAATTGATCTTATTTTTTGTATTGAGAGTTTTTAGAGGTTCCCTAGAGAAAGAAGCAAAGGATGGTTCTCTAGTGACAATCCAGATGCTGGCCGAATCGTATATAAAAGGCATGTTACATGTACAGCCTGTAGGTCCATATCGTATTGCAGCATGGTCATCTGGTGGAGTAATTGCTTATGAAATGGCTCGTCAGTTAATAGCTGCTGGAAAAAAAATGGATTTTATAGGGTTGATTGATACAGATAGAGACTATAAACAATTCTATCCTGAGTATGAGAAGCCAAATGGCTTTGTTTTTGATGAAATGGCTAAATTGATTGAAGTGTTATCGACATTAGATATACCAAATGTTGTTATTAATAAATCGATTGAGCTGGCAAAAAATAAAGATTACACAGCTGTATTACAGCTTGTTAAAGAAAATAGTAATGTGAAGAGTTTACCAGAATATAGTTTCCTTAAGGACTTTCTCTTGGTTTGTCATAACATGGATGTAGCAAGCTATCATTACTGTCCACCAAAACTGCCTACTATGATTACTTTGTTTTCTGCAATGGATGAAAATGATAGGAGTGATTTTAGCCTAGGCTGGGGAAATTTGATATTTGATGGATTATTACGAATTGTTCCATTGAGAGGAACTCACTCATCCATTATGAAAAAACCTTATATTAGCCACCTAGGAAAGGAACTGCTAAGGATTATTAAAACTAAGGGTAAATCAGGTTAATTAGGTTGTTCTGAAAATAGAAAACCATACTTATACGTGGGGTCATTCTAGTTAGCAAAAGATGGGTAGATTTATGCCATGACTTATCTACTATCTGTATGGTCCCACTACTTTTCGTCAATGTTGCACTTTGATTTACTTTGTCTATTTAACTATATGGTTCTGTATAAAAACGACGATTTTTAAAACCATAATGAATAGTTCTAAAAAGGGGATGTGTATGATTTTAAAATTAGCATGCGGTATAAGAGTTATACCATTACTGATGCTATTCATAGGATTAACTGCTTATGCTGAAAATAATGCCCTAAGAGCTGATAAGTCATCTTATCAAGTGAACATTCGACGCACTAGCATGGGAATGCCACATATTCAGGCTAATGACTGGGGTAGTTTAGGCTATGGTTATGGTTATGCTCAGGCTCAAGATAATCTTTGCACAATGGCTGATTCTTTTCTAACTTATCGTGGTGAGCGTTCCGAATATTTCGGTGGTGAGGCATTACCAGTTTATTTTAGTACAGCGGGTAACTGGTCTAATTTGGACTCCGATTTTTATCATCGCCACATTGTATCTGATGATGTAATAGAGAGTATGAAACAAGCCCAGCCAAAGCGAATGAGGTTACTCGTGGAAGGATTTGCTTCTGGTTACAATCGCTATGTGCGTGAATTTAAAGCCGCAGGTTCTTCTGACAAAAAGAATACGGCTTGCAGTAGCGCGCCTTGGGTAAAATCGATTAGTGCGCAAGATATTTATCGTCGGATGTATTCGGTTGATTTAGCAGAGGAATTGTCTATCAGCCTATTACCGTCTATTGCTAATGCGGTTCCTCCTGCACTAGGTATTGACGCTGTTAGAACAATACCGCTGGTCCGAGGTGCGGTTGCTGGATTCCCTCGGATTCGTAACTTGGTCAATGGAGGCATTGGTAGTAATGCATATGGTTTTGGTTCAGTGGCTACAGGTACGGATAGCCCACTGCTATTTGGTAATCCACATTGGTATTTGGAGGGGCCAGATCGGTTTTACTTAGCACAATTGACGATTCCTGGAGTACTGAATGTGAGTGGTGCTGCATTTCTAGGTTCACCTGTGGTGCAAATCGGGTTTAATGACAATGTAGCTTGGAGTCATACGGTTTCGACAGCAGAGCGTACTGGATTTTTTGAATTGCGATTGGTACAAGGTGATCCGTTCAGTTATCTACATGATGGAAAAGTTGTGAGAATGCAGTCACATACCATTACAGTACAAGTAAAACATAGCTCAGGAGCTCTTGTACCAATTACGCGTACACTGTACAAATCCGAATATGGTCCCATTGTAAGTGATCCGATGTTGACTTGGAGCGAAAATACAGCGTTTGCCTTGCGCAACATTAACCGGGATAATTTCCGTCCTTGGCGTAACTGGTTGCGTTGGAGTGAAGCTAAATCACTTGATGAATTTATTACCATTCAACGTGAGGAGGCTGCTATGCCTTGGGTTAATACTGTGGCTGTAGGACGAGGTAGTTCGCAGGCTTGGTATGCCGATATGGGGGCGGTGCCTAATATATCGCCCACACAAGTGGAACAGTGTACTACGGCAATGGGAAAAGCTTTAATAAAGGCTGGGCATTTACCACCTAATACTCCTTTTCTTGATGGTTCGCGCAGTACATGTAATTGGCAAAACGATCCCGATTCAGTACAGCTTGGCGCAGTTGGCCCGAGCCGAATGCCTAGTTTGTTGCGCAAAGACTATGTGGCCAATATGAACAATAGCTATTGGTTAAGTAATCCCCAAGCACCGCTAACGGGTTATCCTGCAATTTTTGGCCCGAGTGGTGAGGAGGAATTGAATTTGCGTACTCGTATGGGGCATGTGATGGTGCAAGAACGTTTTAGTGGCAACGATGGTTATCCGGGGCGCAATGTCAATAGTGAAGTGATACGTCAGATGGCGCTCAATAGCCGGGTATTTAGTGCTGAACGTTTTAAAACGCAGGCGTTGGATCAAGTCTGTGTCATACCCCTAGTCAACGTGCAGCGCGATGTACTCAAAGGAGAGTTGTTTGTGTCAGGACGTAAGGTGAATCTGACGGAAGCCTGTGCTGTATTGAGAGCTTGGAATAACACAGGTAATAGCGGTGCACGTGGTGCCCATGTATGGGATGGATTTTGGACGAGATTATTGATAGAGCGTGATACGCAGGAATTATTCGCCGTGCCGTTTGACTCAGCCGACCCACTGAATACTCCGCGTGATCTGCGGACGAATGCAACTGAAACACTACGTCAAGCCTTAGGTGCCACGGTATTAGATTTGCAACATCGTGGTTTGTCATTAAACGCTAAACGAGGTGACTATCTATATCTCACTCGTGGTGACAGAAAGATGCCGTTGTATGGTGGATGTGATGAAATGGGTTACTTTACTATTAGCTGTAATGTAAATAACTCATACGAAATGGATAGAGGAGATGTAACCAGCAATAGTTATTTGCAGGTGGTGAGTTTCCCACGTGATGGCGTGGAGGCTTATGTTTTATTAGTTTCGTCCTTGACTGATGATCCGACCTCGCCTTACTACAGTGATTACACACATAGCTACAGTACTAAACAATGGCAGCGTGTGCCATTTACGGAATCGCAGATAAGAGCTGACCCAAATTATCAGAGTCGCACGATTCAAGAATAGTGATCAGAAAGCTTAGTCCGGTGAGTGATTTTTGATGTTTGGAGATTGATCAGAGCGCATCATTCGGACTAAGAGCCTATCCCAATAGGATTTTGTCAGACTATAATCCCGCATGCAAAATGTAACATAGCTTTCGACCTTCTTTTTCCATCGGATCAGTATCCGGCGAAAGCGATTCATCCAGCTATGAGTCCTCCCGACAACCCATCTTTGAGCTTTAAAGTCCGTATTTTGGCAGGTATCTGATTCTTCCTTGCA
>NZ_JBHFKT010000087.1:0-3647 GCF_042879335.1 Photorhabdus sp. RM96S
GGAAAGTTGCGTATCGCGGCCCGCCACGACATCACTGCCGTGAAGGTTGAGCTGTTTTCCGGCGCTGAATGTCACACTGCCCTGGCTGCTGCCTACCGTGCTGCCTTTGTTAAGGTTACTGTCGATATCGGTGGTGGATTTTTGGCTGGCTTTGCCGATGGTGAAGCCGATACCGCCGGTCCCCATCAGACCGGATTTTTTCTCTTGCTTGAAGTGCGTTTCATGACGGGCTTCATCAGCGGTGGTGATGGTGAGCTGATTGCCTGCGGCCAGATTAACATCCTGAGTGCCGGCTACGTTGCTGCCGATGATGTTGAGGTCATTCCCGGTTTGTAGGGTTACGCTGTCGCCGCTGAGCGTGGTGCTCTGCGCCCGGCGTTCATGCACCTCATCGTGGGTTTCGACAGAGGATTTGGAGAGTAAGCCTTTACTGGTCTGCTTGCTGTGTTCTACCAGGTCTGATGAAGCGGTACCCACTTAAAATGTGAGCAAACGCTTATACTGTAATTCTTCATACAGAACTTCCCCCTACTTGTTGGGTGTCCAACTTTCGGGGGCAGTTCACTCAGGCTGGGATCTTGATGTTAATAAGGCATTTTGGCTAGTAGAGTACGTACCTTGTCTTCATCTTCGGGGTGTAATTGGAGATATTTTTCACATGCCAGTCTTACATACTCAAAACCGACAGATTCAGGCACTATAATTTCTCCCTCCCATACACCAAACATAATTCCGTCAAAGTGATATTCAGGATCTGGATCTTCTAAGTCTGGAAAATGGCAGTATGTTTCATTAATAACAAAACCACATCTATTAATGATCTTTTCCACACACTCTATTAGCCTTTCTGATAGATTAATTGAGTTAAGAAAATCCTTTATGACCCATTTAGGGTCATTATCATAGTCTATCTTTTCAAAGAGATATTCATTCATCATTTCGTCACTGGGAAAAAATTAGTCACTGTTCCTGTTTTTTGGTCTAAATAAACTTGGAACTTAACACCATTTGCGGTTGCCATATACTCTCTTTTACCTGAAGCAATTGCATCGCGGTAACCGTTAGCTGCTGCTTTCTGCCCCAATTCTAATATCCTTTTATCACTAAACACTTTTGGATCATAAACTGTTTTTTCGAGGACTTCCTTTTTATACCCGCCATCAAAATTACCTGCCCTGTTTTTAGTTGGTACTTGATATTTAATATGCGTAATGCCATTCACTGTTCCAGGAGTTTGTGACACTATTTTCACTCCATTGTCAGAAGCTGCCTTATGAAAAGCATCTGCATTGTGTGCTCCTGAAATCCCTTTTTTCTGGTTATAACCATCAAGAGTTGCTAAATGCTTAGGTTGTTCTATCTTAAAGTTTATTCCCTCTGGATAGTTCGTTTTTCCTTCGGCTTTAGGTACAGGCTTCCCATCATACTTACCAACTGGGTGTTCAACATTCGTCACCGTGCCCTGATTCTTCTGACTGTATTGCCCTTCACTGGCTTTCCAATTAGTGCCTTGGCTATTTGCCGTGACTTTAGAAGATGATGGTGAGGACTTCGCTCCTCTGGTTCCCTCAACCACAATCGGTAATGTCATCGCCATCGCAGCGGCAGTCTTCTTACTTATGCCCATTGCTTCAAAGCGTTTTGTCCAGCCGAGTTCGCCCACCTTGCCTGTGGCAGCCTGACCTAACGTATTCACCGCCGACAGGTAATTTCTGAACTCAACCGGCAATGTGCCATCCCGGCCCATATTTTTGAGGGTACGTTCAAACACCGGCCACTGATCAACCAGATAACCATACTTCTGCGCGCACTGGTTCGGGTTGCTGTTACAGGAGTCCATCATTTCCTGCTGATTACGGATATTGGTATCAACCATCTCCTTGATCACTTGTTTGCAGCTTTCGCCTTCACAGGTTCGGGCCTGATGCGCGAAGCGATCCAGCTCACTCATAAAGGGAAGAACCCAGCGCTCAGGCTGGGCTCTTCCTTGATACTCAAGCCTGATAATCCTCATATTCCCAGGCAAATACACGGGAAAGCTTTTGGGCTATCTCCACCCAGTCATTACCTTCACACTGTTCAATATAATCCGTGATGGTCTTTTGGATTTCAGCCAGATCATATTTACGCACTAGAAGCATATGCCGCATTAATTCTGGCTCCCATTTATGTGTACAAAGCCATTCAGGAGTGCATATTTGCACTTGAAAATAATCAGCACCTTCTTCATCATGAACACCAATTGATAACTCAATCCATAAAGAAAAATTATCATTCTCCAGAGGTGCAAATTCTTCTAGTAAAAAATGATCCGACCATAATGCTTTTAAATTCGCTTTCATTTGGTGACGTTTAAATGACCATTGCTGATCACATTTCCTGATTTATCGAATAGTTGGAAGTTTGCCTGTACTCCAGTAACTGCGAACTGACTTTTCTTATTTGTTGGAGGACGATATAAGCGCACTCCATCTGCACTGATCCAACAACCGGGACATTTAGCTTGGTTATCGACTAATTTTCCTCCATCACCAACCCAAATTTTACCTAATCGATCAGCATCCGCCGCAGTTCCCATTCCTACAGAGAAATTAGGATTAGTTGAACCACTGCCTTTTACCGCTGCTGCCAACCTTGAGTCCTGTTTTGCAATATTATCCAGATTTTGCTGAACCAGATCTGCTTTTAACTTCGGATAAGTGGCGATATTCTCGGCACCACTTGTCGTTTTGTTTGCACTGGCTACTGCTGACTCAAGTTTATTGGTGCCAGAAACAGCTGATGACACAGTGGGAACTTTCTTACCAGGGATCAAGGCGCTAGCAATGGCTGCACCCAGTTTTTCTGAAGCTAACTGATCACCTTCCCCCGCTTTTTTAGCAGTTTCCTTGATGGCCTGCCAACTTTCACCCGTCATCAGTGATTTCACACTACCCGCGACAGCCTGATTTTTACCCTCTAGATCATTAAGGGCACGCTGGCAATAATTATCCCCAATAGCACAAGATGTAATAGCGGCTGCACCGTCAAAAAGGTAATCAGCGCCCGTAAGAGCAAAGTCACCGGCATCATTGAGGGCACCTAAAACACTATTCACAGCCGTTGAAGTTTTACCTTCACCAAGTTTTTCCCTAACCTGATTTTTCCACCATTCGGTACTTTGTTTGACTGATTCTCTGGCCTTGTCACCGGACAAGGAGTTATTCTCCACAACAACGCATTCCATTGCAAAGTTGACCGCCGGACGCCGATTTTCCTAATGCCCTCAGTCAGTTACACCCCATTTTTCCAATGTGCGTTCACCGCCGAACCCAAAACTCCCTGACGCGCTTTTCGTACCCGAAGGCCGGTTTTTCCCGCCGTGCCATTGTCAGTGTAGCGCCTTTTTCGGCAACGGGCGAACGGCGCCCAACTTGTTTGGGCGGCGGGTGCCCGTTCTGCGGGCGCGGGCGGCAGAGAGCCCGCAAGCGGCGCCCCTGCGACGCTCTGAGGCATGGGCGTTTCAGACCAGGCTCGGCTTTGCATGACCTCGCTGGGTTCAGGGAAGCCCCCGGGGGCTGCACCTGTCTCTTGATCAGATCTCCAAATCAACTGATTTAGCCAGCAAATAGCCGTCTATCAGGGTTTGCAGCCGAAACCAACCTTCC
>NZ_JBHFKT010000088.1:0-3554 GCF_042879335.1 Photorhabdus sp. RM96S
CTTTTTTTAAAGCAGAACGAGGCGGTATCATGACAGCGCTACCTTGCAGAGATGTACTGTGCCTACATTTTACTCAATTTTGTGGCTGTGAAAAGTTTTTAGAGGTTCCCTGTTTGAAATACAAATTGAAGTAAAACGTGCCATCAAAATTGTATGTAGCACGAAATATATCTTATTGGAGAATTCTTGTGGAGAAAAAAGATTGGCATTCGGCAGATATTATCGCCGCGTTGAAAAAGAAAGGAACGTCATTGGCGGCTGTTTCTAGAGAAGCAGGGCTGGCATCGTCAACGTTATCTAATGCCTTGCAAAGACCTTGGTGTAAAGGTGAAACAATTATTGCAAACGCACTGGGACAGAAGCCTGATGAAATCTGGCCTTCCCGTTACCAGAAAAGGAGGAAGAGATCTTGATCTCCAGGCGAAAGAATATGGTGACAGTTATAGGAACCATAAAAGCAACGCTCTGAAAGTGCTGCAACACAATCAGAGCGTCTAACCACAACATTACAAGAACTAATGTATGGCTAATATGAATAGTAACATATCCTCATACTCAAAGCGTTATACATTTAACGCACAATCTAATGTAGAAACCGAAGTACATACCGCGCTTACAGACTTTTCTTTGGTTTTAATTTTTTGTAAACCAATTGGGAAGCAATATTATGCACAGTAGCGTCCCTGATACTCCCGACGACGGTGATATATCTGATGTGAATATCCTATGGTCTGGCATGTCGGATGCGATTGCATCATTGGATTTTTCATGTATTAGCGATACTGTACTGTGTCAGTTAATTGAATCATCCAAAGAAAATACTATGGGCATGTGTCATGGTGTAACTTTTCTTGGTGACTCAATGTTGTCGTTTGCCAGTAATAACATCCATGAATTTACGCCAGAGAGTTTGTGTCAGCTCGGGCATAGCCTAGAGGCGTTGAGTTCTCTATTACCGATGTTGTTTACTTTGCATGAAAAAGCGAGTGGTGAATGTCACCGTAGGGCTTTGAAAAACGAAATAAAATAGTTTTTTCAAATGAAACCGGAAAATTTTTGGATGGTTTTCCGGTTTAAAGGCATAAATTATCGCTGACAGGGTATTCGATATTGTCGATACTCATCGGGTTGATTTTTCCCCTTCCTAGGGTCTGAGGTGGTACCGGGATGTCGTCACCGTGCACTTTTCCTGGCATACCGACGTAGTGTCTTATACAGCGGCTCCAGCAGTTTGCTGATTGCCCCTGATCAGCAACCCAGCGTGATGCGGCAGGGGCTTCTGTTCAGACATTTTTTCGTTAACATTGCTGAGTAAGCCCCGGAGACAAGTGAGGCTGAGTTGTTGCGGCCTGGTAGGATGAAATAAGGGAGCCAGACAGGCATATGTTGGCTGGGTATGGCATATTGGGCACCTTTCCATATTTTGAGGAAAAGAAAACAATGCGTCATCATAACGTAACAGATATTACGGTTGTGGTACTAAGTTTCCACATAGCTTAAGTATAACTCTCACTAACCCCGATTAATTTCTTTAAATTTCTGGATCGTGTGTTTGATGGCTTGTTCTGTTGGCAAACGCTCCATTGAACTGGCGCCATAGAACCCATGACAATTGGGACAATGAGCCATAATATAGGCGACATCTTCCGGTTCCAAAATTGGGCCGCCGTGACATAGCGTAATAATGTCATTTCGGATAGTTTTAGCTGCCGAAGCACAAGCGTTAATGATTGGTATACAAGATTTCAGATCATATGATGTATTAGCACTAATATCACCGCCAGTGGTTAGCCCCAGATGTACAACAATGATATCAGCACCTGCTTGTGCCATAGCCTCAGCCTCTTTTGCATTGAAAACATAAGGAGTGGTAATCATTCCTTTTTCATGTGCCAGGCGGATTAGCTTAACCTCCAGTGCATAGCCCATGCCTGTTTCTTCCAGGTTTTTTCTGAACTTTCCATCAATCAGTCCTACTGTTGGGAAGTTCTGAATACCAGCAAAACCTTGTGCCTTCAGTTCATCCAGGAAAAGAGATAAATTACAGAATGGATCAGTACCGCAGACACCCGCCAATACAGGTGTTTCCTTAACTATCGGCAATATTTCATTACCCATTTCTCTGACAATTTCATTTGCATTACCGTATGGCATTAATCCGGCCAATGATCCTCTGCCAGCCATTCTGAAGCGTCCAGAATTATATACGATAATGAGGTCTGCCCCTCCTGCTTCTTCGCAACGCGCCGAAAGACCACTACCTGCACTCGCCCCAATAATAGTTTCGTTACGTTCGACTTTTTGTTTTAGAGTTTCAATAATCTGATTATATTTTTTCTTCATAAGAGATTCCCTGGTGTTCTATAATTTCCTTGAGTTGTTGTATTACAAGAGTACAAAATTGTGGTGAATTTATGTGAAAAGGTGTTTTTATAACTTTTCGCAATTTTGTTTGTTTTATTGTTTTTTTTAGTCCATGACAGAAAGCCTGTGTTGATGCAGGTAAATAAAAAGGTTGTTCAGGGCAATCTAGCGCAGAGAATCCGCCTTCCGGAATAATGAATCGAATAGGTCCATCACACTTATTAAGTTTGTTCCCTATCCAGATACCAAGCTGATAGTTTTCTTCAGGTGTCGTTCGCATCAATGTCACCTGAGAGTTATGCTCAAAAAACAGCCTGTTGCTGTAGCGTTCTGGGATCGTGTCTTTTGCACCAAAGTTAACTATGTCCAAAGCACCAGCACTGCCGATCCACGGAATGCTTTTTTTTGCAATGACATCTAAGCGTGTGTCAGGACAACCCAAAACCCCCCCAAATAACAGATCGGAAATTTCTGTTAATGTAATATCTAAAACACAAACCAATTTGCCGTCCTTAGCCAATTTCTCCATGCTTGTTCCACCATTGCCGGTAGCATGAAAAGCCAGGCAATCGTATTGAGCATTTAACTCAGTAGTGAGCTGATTAATGCATGGAGTCGTTATACCAAACATCGTCAACCCTAAAGCGGGTTTATGAATATCAGCCAATGGCGTAAAATAATTGACAGAGCCCGCCATCATATTTGCAGCATTAGACAATACTGCACGAGAAATACGGTTGAGTCCGTTGAGATCGGTTACCGTATACAGCATGGCAATATCGCTGTCCCTAACGTAGGCCGAGACATTCCCTGACGCCATCGTTGATACCATGATTTTAGGCAAACCGATCGGCAGGCTTTGCATAGCCGGAGTAATCAGCGCTGTTCCGCCTGAGCCTCCGATACCAATCACCCCCGCGATATCGTCGATTGAACTGTTCAGGAAATTTGTGAGGGCGACAGACATCGCGGTTATCGCTTTATTCCGTACGCCACAAAAAACGGGATCAACGCCAGCGGGATGATACTCAGCCACCTGAAGTGAATGAATATCTATCTTTTTATGCTGATTATTCTGACAGGGCAAGATCGTGAATATTTTGTTAAAAAAATCAGATTTGACCGACGGTAATAGTTATGATCTCATACTCTCTTTTTGAGAGCAAAAACCATGTGCTTTGATATTTTTA
>NZ_JBHFKT010000089.1:0-3324 GCF_042879335.1 Photorhabdus sp. RM96S
CCGTAGAACTGATCCCGGGGTTCGGTCAGGTGTTGCTGATATTGTTCCGCCGCTTTTAGGGCGGCTTCCAGACCGTGCTGCTGAAAACAGTGCCAGACAGCGTCCTGTTCCGGCGTGGCGGCGTTGTTGACGGTGGCGGTCGCCGGGGGATGCAGCCAGTTCAGGGTGGCGTCTGAGATAAACGGGCTCCGGTCGGAGAAAGACAGGCGCTGTAAGGCTGGCAGACGGTCAAGAAAGGCCCGGAGTTCATCGCGAATAGCGTCAGCCACGGCGTGGTAACCGAGTTTTCCGGCGGCCTGCGCCGCGAGAGCGTGCCCGTCCAGCCAGTAAGGGGCCAGTGTCAGGCTCTGTTCTATCTGTTGCAGCAGGGCGTTATCCGCCGCCGGGAGTTTCGTCAGATAATCGGCGGTACGGTCTGCCGACGTCGGCGCCAGTGGTGTTTTGCCGGCGCCATTCGCCATCGGCGCCGTGGTCAGGGTGTGCCAGATCGCATAACGACGCAGCCGGTAACCCACCGGGGCATCAGGCTGGCGTTCGCATAGCAGGTCGGCCACGGTCAGGAGCGTCTGTTTCCAGGCTTTTTCACCGGTACTGTCTACAGTGACATCCGGTATAGGGGGGGATGTCCGTGCTGACGTGTTTGCCGATTGTGCCGTTGTTTCTGCCGGTTCAGCCGGCGCGGCGACCGGTTTGGGCTGAGGTTTACGGGCGTAGCAGGGGCGTAACCGGTCGATCTCTTTAGCCAGTGCCGGTTCGTCGGTATGCCAGCATTGTGCCAGATGCGCCAGTGCGCCCTGTGCCTCTTCGCGCTGCGTCTCATCCGCCTGTTCGCAGAAGCCGGGTTGCGCAGCGTCAAAACGTTTAATCACCTGTTGGGCCAGGCGGCGCTTGAGCTGAGGTTTTTGTGGCCAGGCTGCCTGCCAGTAATGCGGGATGTAATCGGCCAACAGCTCCATTGCCAGGATGAGTTCAGCGGGGTGACTGCCGTGTTGCAGTGTCCGCAGTAAATGAACCATCAGTCTGAAATCTTTGCTTTTTTCGCTGAACAGTTGCAGCGCCTGACGCTGGATCTCTTCAATATTAAGGCTGGAATGGGTTAGCGATCCCAGCTTAACCATCTCCCCGTCGATATATTCCCAGGCGGGTTCGTTTTCATCCAGCGCCCGGCTGATGAGTTCATCCGGCAGGGGGGTCAGCAGGAGGCCCTGCCAGTCAAATTGTTTCCTGATATCCATTGAGATCACCAGCGACAGGCGGAGCGTAAAGGTTTCACCGCCTGTTCCAGTTGAGAAATGTTAAATGTCATTCGGTTTCCGTTGCCGGTTTTGATGGTCAGGGTTTTTCCTGTCATCAGTCGTTTGAGTTCTTCAATGCCCGGGAGTCCACGGCTGGATTCCAGCAGGTAGCCGTTTTCGCGTAAGAACCAGTCAGCACTGAATTGGGCTATTTCCGTCGAAATCATCACAGTGCCGCTATCTTGTGGTTTAGCCAGGGCAATTTGTATTCGGGTAATGTTATCGATACAACTGAGCATCAGTACTGGCCGGGGGGGTGGAGCACCCATCGCGGGTGTAGTCAGTATGACGCGAGTCGGTATACTGTCAGATTGGGTGGTGATAAAACCGGTTGAATGGTCAGTGCGTTTCATCTCCTGTTCCATTGCCTGTCGCCAAACAGGGCCAGTTTTTTCTAACGGGATAACGGCAATATTATCGACTTTATCCAATAGACGGTCGTAGCAATCGAGTCTAACCAACGGCGACGGTTCTGCCCGGCATTGCAGTAAAGCGGGTAGTGAAGGCGCTGTTGGGGTTTCCTGATCTGGCTGAATATCGGGTTTGCCTGTCAGAGAGGCGATTAGTGAACTGACCAGTAACAGAAAACTCATAATTTACACCTGTATTTCGCCAGTTTGTAAGTCAGTGTACGTGGTGCGATACCTAAGCTTTCGGCAATCTGTTTGGTGTTATTGCCGTAAATATGTTGGCGTTGTATCAGTACTGCGCATTCGAACTCTTCGAGTGCCTGAGATAAGTCGTCGATTTTGCTGTAATCGTGGGAGACGCTGGCTGATGTTTTGTTTTCTGCTGTGGTACTTAACGAAGCCAGCAATTCATCAAGCTGTTTTTCTTTCTGGCGTTGTGTCTGAAAAACCTGGCGGATCTGGCGTAATTGTTCACGCAGTTGTTCCAGTTCCTGTAATTTTTTCAATCGGTGTTGCATGACGAGGCAGTAGATGTAAAACATGTTGCTATCGTCAGCAAAACGACGAACATCTTTGGCGAAAACAGCAATCACGCCACACGCTTGCCCGTTGCAATTAAACAACGGGATAGCATGTAGGCCGCAGCGATGAGGGAGTTCTTCGACGAAAATGCGAAAGTTTCGATTGTCTATTCGTACTCCCTGATTGAGTGATTCCCAGGTCGTAGGGGTACCTTTGTACAGGATTTGTATCAGTGGATGGTTAATATCACCGATATTGACATCCAGTTGTAGCGCGCTTATTTGGTTTGGCGCCGGCAGCCGGTAGCATTCCAGACGGTTTTCATTCACGTTAAGCAGAGAGACCAGCAAGGCGTCAAAACGCTGGCGTTGGTGATTCACTTGAAGAAAGTGGTGAACCAGTTGCTCGATAGAGTCATTTTCCAATAACGCTAATGCGCTTTTCAGCCGTTGTTTCATGGTATCTCCTCAACCACCGCATTGAATTGATGGTCGTTAACGGTGAGCTGGATAGCGCTGATCTGCTTTCCGGCAGCCATTTTTTGCAACAACAGCAGAGATAATGGCGGCAACAAAGCGCCATCAATGATCGATTCCATTTAGCTGTTGCAAGATGTTCTGGGTTTGGTTGTGCAGACGGATAGCATAGAAGCCATAAACGATAGCGAGCAGCGTAATACCGCTCCAGAACAGATGCTTAATGGTCAGACGCTTACCCAAGCGATAGCGATCATTACGCTCATTGGCGTTACTGTGGAGAACGATGGGCGGAGATACGCGCCTGTGCCGTGAATGACGGGGAAGCGTATCAGATTAGGGATGCCATCGGTAAGCTTCAATCTGCTCTGGCTTACTGTGGGTATGCGCCACGGTAGATCAATAGGAACACCGGAAGATCTGGTGATTGTGAACTGATCTCTCTAAATCTAGTCATTAAATGTTGAATCTAGTTTTTGAGGGCAGTTCATCTATAATTTTATTAACTATTGGGAACCTCTAAAAACTTTTCACAGCCACAAAATTGAGTAAAATGTAGGCACAGTACATCTCTGCAAGGTAGCGCTGTCATGATACCGCCTCGTTCTGCTTTAAAAAAAG
>NZ_JBHFKT010000090.1:0-3305 GCF_042879335.1 Photorhabdus sp. RM96S
CACCCGCCATGCCTCGATACCGGCTTCCAGTAAATCAGCCGCCACACTGGCCGCGCCACGGTCTCCGGCCTCGTCCCGGTCAAAGGCAATCAGCACCCGTTTCACGCCGTGATACGGCAAGGCTTCGAGGTGCTCACGGTTAAACCCGTTCACCCCGAACGCGGCGATCACGTTGCGGAACCCGGCACACCAGAACGTCATGGCATCGATCAGCGCTTCGCACAGGATAATTTCCGAAGCGGCTTTCATCGCTTCCTCATTCCAGACCCCGGCCAACGGTGACGGCAGGTACAGATGCTTTGGGCTGTCTTTCAGCACTTTGTAATCCGGCTGGGTTCGGCGGCCATACAGTTGCAGCACCCGCCCGCGGCTGGCCACGCTGGCCGATTCGGCCCAGCCGATCACCGGCACCACCACGCAGCCCCGGAAGTGATCCTGCCGGGTGGGGGTACGCAATACGCCCAGCCCAGCCAGTTTGTCGCGCAACTGCTGCCCCTCATTACTCGATTTCGACGGCAACAACCCCGCTGAACCGCCGATACCGTGATTGCCTGCGTACCCCAGCTTAAAGTGACTGACCAGTTCAGGATGATGCAGTCCGCGTCGTTCCAGCCAGGCTTTGGCTTCCGGTGACGCCAGTAAGTTCTGATGATAAAAATCAATCACCTGATGCAACAGCGCCTGCCCGTCATCGTCCAGATCGGCCAGTTTCGGGCGCGGCAGAGGTGCGGCCTGTGATCCCGGTGGGGCGGCTAACGAAGAAGCGGCCACAACCGCATTGTCCATGTCCGGCAGCCCGGCCAGCTCCCGCAGCCGGCGGATACCGATTTTCAGCGTTACCCCTTCCGTTTGTATCACCCAGTCCAGCACCGACCCCGCTGCGCCACAGCCAAAGCAGTGATACAGGTTCTTAGCCGGCGATATCACCATTGAGGGGGTTTTCTCGTTATGGAACGGACAGCGCAGCACATAATCCTCACCGCGTTTTTTCATCGTACGGCCTTGCTTACGCGCCAGCCCCAGCAATGAGACAGTTTGCTTTAAGTGGGCTAAATCGGTATCGGGAATGCGGGCCATAAAAAACCTCGTCTGTAAAAAGCTGTCAATAACCGTTTGATGTTTTTATTAGATACCTTATACTGTGTTTATGTCAACCCTTATTAGAAAGGCAGGTTACAGTATGGAGACGACAACTTTATGGTTTATACCGATGAACTTTCCTGCCAGATTGATACAACTTCGCAAGGCGGCTGACCTAACACAACAGGCGCTGGCTGACAGTGCATCTCTTCATGTTAACCAGATACGCCGTTATGAAGCGGGGTCGGCTCAACCCACCTTAGACGCCCTGATACGGCTGGCTAAAGTGCTACATGTTTCTCTTGACGAACTGGTGTTTGATGACCACGAGCGCGGCCCGTCTGATGATTTAGCGTTACAGTTTGAGGCAGTGAGTGGTATGCCGGAGGAAGAACGTAGGATTATCAAGGCGTTACTGGATGGAATGATTTTGAAGTACCAGGCTAAACAGATCACTGAGCGCGGCTGAAGCAGGCGGTAACCTGCAACAACCGCTGACCACAACCAACTATACGAGGTAGTTAATTATGGCTGGACGCGATAATAAAACAATTCGTCGGATTTCCCAAGCAGAGCGTTTTGGGAAAGTGGCGACGAACAGTATTTCTTTAAAGGGAAAATGGTTGCAGGAGGCAGGGTTCACTCCTGGGATGCCGTTAAAGATACGGGTGATGCCGGACTGTATTGTGATTACGGCGCAGAACACGCTGGAGTTGTGGCAATGTCTGGAAGGACTGAGCATTGAGCCGTTTAACCCCAGTGCAGCGGTTGACTGGATTAAGTATTATCCTGGCGGACTGAGGCTGGCGGTGTAGGGTAAAATAACGGCCCCGGCACAGAGCCGGGGCGGGTTCTAATCATCATATTTAAAATCTATGTTGATTTTCATTTTATCCAGATCAACGGTGATTTCACATCCTGACCAAGCGGGTTTTCCATTAGTTAGATTATTGTCAACAAAAAAAGATCTCAGTTGCACTAATAATTCTGTAAGGTCTCCAGGGGCTTTACTATCAGGAGAAAACCAGCCTAGTTCACCATTTCCATCAATATAATCAAATTCATATTTACAACCGTCATTTTCGGGAAAAAGTTTTGCCCTGACTATCATCTTCTGAGCATCACTTGGCCCTGCATCAGCCAAAAGTTGCCCAATTTTTTGATATATATCTAAATCATCAGTCATTTCCCGCCTCCTGGCACATTTTTGAAGTCAACAATCACAGGTCTCTCACCATTAATAGAGTATTGAACGTTTAATCTATCTGGACGAATATTATTACCTGAATAAATCGGTTCTATCTTCACATCGACCTGCTTACCATCCTTCAATGCTTTTGCCCAAGTATTTTCCATTTGTTTCCAGGCACCTTTATTAAGATTTCCATCCATAGGCACAATATTTATTTTTTCACCGGGACCATTAAAAATACTGGCAATTAGATGCCCTCCTTCATCTCCTATATTCCCACACTTTCCAGCCTTACATTGCTGATACGTATTGCGATCATTTCTTGATGGAGACAAAGATGCTTCAATATTACTGGTCCTTCCTTGTCCATCTATGTGATAGGTCTTATTCCCATCTACATGATAGACCGTATTCGGTTCGGGTTTATTCAGGGCCTTATTCCATCCGCCTTTCTTACCGGAGTCTACCACAACAATGTTTTTCTCTGCTGCCGTATTGCCGGGCTTGCCTCCTTTGCCCATTCCACCGGTAACAGCCCCTAATGCCGCACCCGCTAAGATTTCTGCCTGCTGCTTGTCGATACCGTAGCGGCTCTGTAACTGGCTGGCAAATTCCGTACTCGAAACGACGCCTTCGGCTTCAATCTGCTGGGCCAACAGGGAAGACATGTCATTCTTCATCCGTGAAGGCACATCGTCACCCAGTACACGATCAATAGCTTGACGTACTAACATGCCGTTAGCCGGGATATCACCGTACTTTTCCTTGCAGGCGGCGGGGTTGGAAGAACACACCGCGATCAGTTCTTTTTGCTGCTTGAGGCTCAGATCTTCCATTTCCTTCGTGATCTGTTTGCAGTCGCCGCGTCCCCCACACCCTTTGGCTCTGGCCGCAAAGTCGTCTATCTGATCCGCGCTCAAAAAGTTATTCTCAATAACAACCCATTCCATTGCGAAGCTGATTACCGAACGCCGATTTTCCTAATGCCCTCAGTCAGTTACCACCCGGTTTTTCCCGTGCTGCTTTGTCGCCG
>NZ_JBHFKT010000091.1:0-3201 GCF_042879335.1 Photorhabdus sp. RM96S
ATTATTTAGCCCATCATCTCCTATAGGAATATCAGTTAAGACAAGAACAGAACCATTCTCAATTTCTATCGCCTTAATAATCTTTTGATTAAATATAATTAAGTGCCCATTGATATTAATCTTGTTATTGTTAACTAAGATAACCATTTTGTTCTCCTATTTTTTTGAATAGCCCGTTCATTAGTAAATGTATCGGTCCTTTGCCCCATAAGATCAAACTGAGTTCCTCCTCCTTTATAACCAAACAGACTTCCCATATTAAATGCATTACTGTCTACAACAATTACGTAGAAAAAAACAAATAAAGCCAAACAATATAAAATAACCTAGATAACCATAATGACGTATTTTGAAGGCTTATTTCCATTTCAAAAACAAACTCTTTTATGAATTCAATATTATTTCTATGTGCAAATTTTCTTTTTGAGAAAAATCTGCAATGAATAAGAAAAACAAGAATTGCAAACACTCCAATAAAATAACCAGCAAAGGAAATTAAATTTTCATTTTTAATAAATTCAAACAAAATTCCAGACATATAAATAACAAATAATATTATCATGGAAAAATTAGCAAGTTTGTTTTTATTAAAAAAACAAAAATCAAAAAAGAGCAACGGAGATTTTACACTTCTTAGTGAAACTTTTTTGTTCAAGCCAAAATAGATGAAGCAGGCAAGAAATCCCAACAGACTCAAGACCATCAAAATAAACGGAATATATACAATCATGCTCACTTATCCTTAAACTGCGTATTACCGCGAAGAAGCTCGCTCTTTAACGGCATTTTTCAAGATAACTTTCTCATCGATGAGGTATTAGCATCTATTGTCTACTTCACCAAGATACCAATGTTCTGAGTAAAAAGGGTTACCTCTTGGCGATACTTATCCCTGACAACAGAACGACAACTGGTATCCCCCTGACAGTTGACCAGTTCCTCACTCCTTGAACGATTCTGGTCAACGCTTAGCTGATTATTGTCTACAACAATCCTGACCAGAAGGCCAGAATTCTTATTAGCTAAGAACCGGGAGGGGGAAATTTCTCTTTGCTTTCTTTTAGGTTAGCTAAAATCGACGCTCCAATACCTAAAGGTATCCCTCCTGCAATACCCACTTTAGCAGCATATATAACATCATTAAGACTAAAGTCTATTTCGCCAAATTGATAATAAGCAATCATTCCGACGACAAATCTTATAAGTAAGGTTGTAATAAATAACTATGCAATAGTGGATAGAGTCAGAAAAAACAATCGTAGATTTCATTTTTTACTCCAGTTTTTATTTAACTTCTCTTCTACTGTACTGCCCGCAACTTCAGAGCTTATTGCACCAGAACCCGCACCAATGGCTTCAGCAACAGCTCCTGATACTACAGGTTTAAATTTATCAGTAACTACTTTACCGGTCCCTGCACCTATCACGTTACCAATACCTGCACCAATTACAGGCGATAAAGGATCTTTCCCTTGCAATTTAGCGCCTGCATAGGCACCAGTAATACTCGCTATTTCTGTAAACCAAAAGCCTTTGCCTTGTGTTACTGCCCCCGTTCCCGTGGCTATCAATGCGTCAGTCATGTTCACGGGGCCATTTGTCAATTGATTACTAACATTAGCGGTTCCACTGATGATACCTCCAGCAAAAATACTTCCCACTGTTGCTCCTGATGGTAGTAACAGTGGTGCTGCTACCGTGGACATTCCTGTCCCCCAAGCGACTAACAACCCTCTTACCGGATCTTGCCCTTCCGGGTGATCACCTTTGGCATGTTTTGACAATGCCGCTGAAATCTCTTGAAGAGATTTACCTTCATTTAACATCGCGGTAGCCAGACTGGATGCTGACCGACCGTAATCCATCATTCCTTTGGGTAAGCTCAGGGCATTATTATCCGCAACAACCCATTCCATTGCGAAGTGAGCCAGAGAACAGCGATTTTCCCTGTCCACTCAGTCAGTTACAACCCGTTTTTTCCGATGTGCGTTCACCGCCGTACCCAAAATCCCCTGACGCGCTTTTCGCCCCTGAACGCCGGTTTTTCCCGCCGCGCTCTGGTCAGGGTAGCGCCTTTTTCGGCAACGGGCGAACGTCGCCCAACTTGTTTGGGCGGCGGGTGCCCGTTCTGCGGGCGCGGGCGGCAGAGAGCCCGCAAGCGGCGCCCCTGTGACGCTCGGGGGCACCAGGGTTTCGGGTTGCGCATGACCTTGCATGACCTCGCGATTTTGTTCAGGGAAGCCCTCGGGGGCTGCACGGGGCGGAGATGGCGAGCACGGAGACGAGCAACGGAGCGCAGCGCAGTGTGAGCCAGCGCAGCCAGTGCAGCAGGGTTGGGGCGGGGGGAAGTCAATGAGCGGAGGCCGCAGGCCGACCTGCCTTCAGGGTTGTTGGCCGGACGTTGGCACGGCAGCTAAAGAAGAACACGGGTTTTTGCCGAGGACTGGCTCAGCGGCTGACAGCAGAAGGCGTCAGCCTTGTGCGCCACACCCGCTAATGCTGACCCGCGGGGGCGCAAGACATAATGCCAATTATACGCATTAAGCCGCTCATCGATGCTCAGGCGGTTGCCCTGGCTCGCCGGCGCAGTGCGTATAATTCCCCCCGCATTATGTTCAATAGGCGTTGGGCGGCCTGGACCGGCTCAACGGGGACGTCAGCGGTTGGGCCGCCTGACGACTATTTACCCCCGCGTGCGCCGAGGCTAACGGGCAGTCCGGCTACGGTCTGCCCCCACACCGAACCCACCCAACTCAACGGGGGCGTACGGACGGTCAGCGGGTATCGGGGGGGCAGGTCGGCTCTGAACTGTCCGGCAGCGTGTCCGTGTCGGCGTTATCGTCGGCGTACAGGTCGGCCAGTAAACCCACCTCATCGGCGTCGCTGACTTTTTCGTCGGCCATTTGCTCCGCCGGATGGGTGCTGGCGTGCACCGCCTGCAAGGCCCGGATAGAGACCTGCGTATACACCTGGGTTGACTCTACGCTGGCATGGCCTAACATGGCCTGTATCCACCGCAGGTCCGCCCCGTTCTCCAGCATCTGGGTCGCCATCGCATGCCGAAACAGGTGGCAGGCACCTTTTTTCTCAATGCCGGCGGCCCGGATATAGCCGCTCACGGCATTCGTGATACCGTTCGGCTGCAACCCGTCGAGACCGTCCATTGCCACGAACAGCGACTGGATGTCCGGGGTGACCAGC